>CBIHPC010000047.1:0-30424 GCA_966211305.1 uncultured Niastella sp. | reverse complement strand
CATTGTTGAAGGCCAGGGAAAAATATTCCGGCAATCTTCCTTCATTGATCACATTTGCAACAGGACCCAGCCGTACGGCAGATATTGAAAAAACGCTGGTTGTAGGAATTCATGGACCAAAAGAAGTATACGTATTTCTTGTTGATCAATAATAAACATGCAATCAAATATTTACCGGCTGTTCGTTTATGGCTCACTGCGCAGCGGGCTGCTGAACCCGATATTATCCCATATTACGAGGTATTTTGTGTTTGACGGAATGGGCGCTATACAGGGGAATTTATACGACATGGGCGAATATCCCGGCGCGGTTCCGTGTACAGAAGATCATTTGATCGTTGGTGAAGTATACCATATTGCAAAAATAGAAGAGTTTGACCAGGCTATGGAAGTGATCGATGATTACGAGGGACTCATTGTTGAACCCGGCGAAGTGCCGCTCTTCAGAAGAGAACCGGTGCATGTATTGTTTCAGCATACGACCGTTGTTGCATGGATGTACTGGTACAATCGTTCAATTACTAACAGACCACGGATAGAGTCGGGTGACTTTGTGGCGTATAAGATGGGCATTGGCAAGTAGTTGACGAGTTAATTGGTTAGTACTTATTGCACGTTTGCCTTTTAACGTATAGCGGGGCAAAAAGTTTAGGACTTAATTGCCGATTTACGATTGCCGAAAAACATCAAAAAAATTAAAAAACGCAGAATTAAAGACCTTGGATTCCAATAATAAAATATACTTTCTTTCTGATTTCCACTTAGGCGTTCCCGACTATGCATCGAGCCTGGAACGCGAGAAACGTATTGTGGCATTTCTCGAAGAAATACGCAGGGATGCCGCCGTTATTTTTATCGTTGGCGATATGTTCGATTTCTGGTACGAATACCGTACCGTTGTGCCAAGAGGTTATGTGCGCTTACTGGGAAAGCTGGCCGAAATAACCGATTCCGGCATTCCAGTTCATTTCTTTGTAGGCAATCATGATATGTGGATGAAGGACGGCGCAAAGCAGGGCTATCTTCAACAGGAGTTGAACATTCCCGTATATTTCGAACCCCGTGCATTCGAGTTCAATAATAAAAAATTCTGGGTTGGCCACGGCGACGGGTTAGGCCCCGGCGATCATGGGTATAAGATGATGAAGAAGGTTTTCCGCAATCCGGTTTGCCAATGGTTGTTTGGCATTTTACCGCCGTATATCGGTATGGGTTTGGCCAATTATCTCAGCCGCAGAAGCCGTACGGTTACCGGTATGGCCGATGAAAAGTTCTATGGCGAAGAAGGGGAGTGGCTGATCACTTATTGCAGGGATATTCTGAAAGAACAGCATTACGATTACCTGGTATTCGGGCACCGGCATTTGCCTATCGACTTTGCATTGAAGGGCGGCAGCCGGTATATCAACCTCGGCGACTGGATCCGTTATTATACCTACGCCGTTTTCGACGGACAACAATTATATTTAAAAACCCGTTATCCTGAACTGGAAAATAAAATCGTTCGCTATCAGTGAACAGGTCTCTGATCATATTAGCCGTTTTTTTATGTTGCAGCAAATTCATGGCTGCTCAAAGTATCGCAACCACTGATACTTTTTTTGTATTTAATAAACTGGCCGGCGAACAGGTTACCGATTTTACCGTTGATAACCTTGGTAACCTGTATATCCTGAACAGTACGGGGCAAATAAAAAAAATGGGCCCCGACGGTGATTCCATTGCGGTTTTCAATAATGTGCGCCAGTATGGGAAGCTGTATTTAATGGATGTTACCAATCCGCTGAGGGTTTTGTTGTACTATCGCGACTTTGGGACCATCGTTGTTTTGGACCGGTTTTTGAACACCCGGGCAACAATTGATCTTCGAAAACAGCAATTGTTTCAGGTGAATGCCATTGGGCAATCGTATGACAATAACATTTGGGTATACGATGAGCTGGAAAGCAAATTGAAACGCGTTGGAGAAGATGGCCGCATAATAGACCAAAGCACCGATTTCAGGTTAATAGTAGATACCGCACCCTCACCGCAATTTATCGTTGACCAGAACCGTTTGGTATACTTATACGATTCTTTGAAAGGTGTTTACCTGTTCGATTATTATGGTGCATTCAAGAACCGTATTCAGCTAAAGGGCTGGACCGATTTCACAGTGATCGGGAATGTGATGTTCGGCCGTGATGCCGGTATGTTATATCGCTACGAACAGGGCACATTGAATTTGCAAAACTACCCAATTCCGGCAGCCATGCGCGATGCGCAAAAGATAAAGATCACGTCCGGTAACCTGTATGTATTGCGTAATAACCGGCTGGAAGTTTTCTCGTATAGATGATCGCTTTTCATAAGATTATAACTTTTTATAGAAGCATACTTTTTTAAAGTTTATAACTTTGAAAAAGCTTAAAGCCTGAATTATTTAGAATGGGATCTTTTTTAGATTATATCTTTCTCGACAATACCATCAAGAGTTACCTGATCGTAGCCGGTACTTTATTACTGATCTTTATATTGAAGCGTTTCTTATCGCGCTACGTTGCCGGGCTACTATTTATAATGATCAGGCGGGTAGTGCGTGGAGTAGATAAGAAAACATTTGTAAAACTGGTTGTTTCTCCGCTCGAGGTTTTTCTGCTCGTTCTGTCGAGCATCATTGCGCTTGACAAACTTACTTTTCCGAAGGCACTGAATGTAGTTATTTACAAGGCCAATGTGCGTGAGTTTGCTGATGCTATTTCTGTGATCATTCTCATCATTGTATTTATATGGCTGTTGTTGCGTATTATGGATTTCATCACTATGATTTTGCATCACCGCGCCGACCATACAGCAAACCCTGCCGACAACCAACTGGTAGTTTTCTTCAAGGATTTTTTTAAAGTAGTGCTGGTGATTTTCGGCATATTGCTGATCCTGAAATTCGCTTTTCATTATAACATCAGTAATTTACTCACCGGGCTTAGCATCGCTACGGCGGCCATTGCGCTGGCAACCCGCGAAAGCCTCGAGAACCTGATCGCTTCATTCATTATCTTTTTCGACCGGCCTTTCACCATGGGCGACCAGGTTAAAGTACAGGATATTACCGGTACCGTAGAAAGGATCGGGTTGCGCAGCACCCGTATTCGCACCGATCAAAAAACATATGTTACGGTGCCCAATAAACAAATGGTTGATAGTATACTTGATAACCTTTCACTGCGTACGCAACGGCGCGCGCTGGTAACACTTGAACTGCATGCCGAAACACCACACGATTCGGTAAACCAGTTTGTGCAACGGGTAAAGAACGTTTTTAACCAACGGAAAGACCAGGTAGAAAGTCATACCGTATTCCTGTCAGATATCCTCAAAAATGCATTTATCATCCACGTTGAATATTTTGCTGCGCCGATACCGGTAGCCGACTTCAATGAACTGCGCCAGCAGATAAACCTGACGCTTATCAATTTGATGGAAGAAATGAATATTAGGCTGGCTACCAAAGAAGAAGGCGGAAAAGCGGAAGTGAAACAGGTAGTGTAAACCCGGCGCTCATTCGGTTAAGCCGAGCATCCCATTGATTAATTAAAGGCATTTGTAATTGAATTAAACGGGTAATTCAATTGAACAGCGCGGTAATTCAATTAAACCGTGTTGTAATTGAATTGAAAGCTCTTATAATTTAATTGAAGAGTGCGGAAATTGAATTGAACAGTTTGCCGGTTTAATAAAACAGGCTTTTGATGCTATCGAAATCATATAATTACCGCTGACTCCCCGCTTCCATTTTTTTTAAGGTAAACCTGCTTTGTTTACCCTGATCTTCAGAAGGAATTTCAATGGTCATTTTGTCGGGTTGCAAGGCGTGTACTTTCAACACCATTGTGCGGTAACTCTTGCTAATGCCATCGAAAGAGGTTAAAACGAGGGTTTGATTACTGGCGCCAAGGGAGTAAGTTCCTTTAAACTGGGCGCTGTTATCGGTGCTTCCGCTCCAGATGAAGGATTTGTCTTTATTGAATAATAATCTAAAGCGTATGGCGGCGGCTGAAGCCAGCACTTTTCTCAATTCCTGGCGCATACGAATGCTGTCTTCACGCAAAATTCCCTGAACTTTATTCTTATACTTGAAATTGTCTACCATGAACCGGAGGCTGGCGAGGGTATCCTGAAAGTCGAGGAGCCGGTCGTTCGTTTCCCAGCGGGTAACCAGCCAGTTGCCGGCAAGGGTACTTTCTGTTACGGTTTGTGCATTGGTGTGATACTGACAAATCAGGAAAAGAGCTATGGACAGATATTTCCACATAGGAGGCTTGTTGTTATAGGGAATTTACAGATTTTTCGAGAACGTGAAATAAAACTTTTACGCAGGCTGTGGTAAGTTATTACATGTTAAATTTTCCTACTACAAAGCCGCTTTTATTTCAAGCAAAAATCCTTTCAGTGATTGCAGAGACTGAATCATTTCGAAATGCGCTGCCGCCTTCGAGTTCTTTTTCAAAAAATCCTTGGCGCCTTCGATGGTAAGTTTTCTGCGGCGCAGCAGGTCGTAGATCAGTTCAAGATTTTTTATATCTATTGGTCTGAAATGGCGGTCGCCTTTACGGTTTTTGCGGGGTTGAATGATATCGAATTCATTCTCCCAGAAACGCAGCAAAGACTGGTTTACGCCAAACATATCGGCTACTTCACCAATAGAGTAGTACTGGCGTTGAAACAATGTTTCATCATCAGGGATATTTACCAGGTCGGCTTCGGCATCCAGTGCTTTTAGAGATTTACGGCCGCGGGTTGATTTTTTAGCGGGAACCGGTGTATTGGTATCCGTTTCAGTTTCCGCAACGGCCGGTTCACCAGCAATGCCGGGTTCTTCAGCCATGGTTTGAACCGGTTCCGGCCCGGTTTTAAGCGCTTTTACACGCACCCCTACAGAGGCCTCATTTTCGGGTTCGCTGAATTCAAAAGTAATCTGGGAGTAGTTGCGGTTGTCCATAAATCCGATTGATAACCTGGTAAAATTGTAAAAGCTATCAAATATCGTGCAGTAAAGATACAAAGGTTAAAAATCCGGTACTTAAGAGAAGTTATCAACGATTGTTGAATTATGTGGAAAACCTTTGGCTTTATTGCTTAAAACACAGGCTGTTGGGGGTTTTCAGGCCCGGAAAAAAGTTCATAAAAAGGGGCCTTAAATAAGGGCAAACCCTTTAATTTTTAGTAAATTTGCAGGATTAATTTTTTATAAACTGCAAGAGCATTCCACACGAATCTATGGCTACAGAAACTACGGAAATCCCTATCACTGCCAATAACGGTTACGGAGCAGATAGCATTCAGGTTTTAGAAGGTTTGGAAGCAGTACGCAAGCGTCCTGCGATGTATATCGGAGACATCGGTGAGAAAGGTCTGCACCACCTTGTTTACGAGGTGGTAGACAACTCTATCGACGAAGCTCTGGCTGGCTATTGTAAAAACATTGTGGTAACCATCCACGACGATAATTCAATTTCTGTTCAGGATGATGGCCGGGGTATTCCTACGGGCATGCACTCGAAAGAGAAAAGAAGCGCGTTGGAGGTGGTAATGACCGTACTGCATGCGGGCGGTAAATTCGATAAGAACACCTACAAAGTATCGGGCGGTTTGCACGGGGTGGGTGTAAGTTGCGTGAACGCATTAAGTACCAAGCTGCATGTTACTGTTCAGAACGAAGGAAAGATCTTCGAACAGGAATACCGGATTGGGATACCCCAATATCCCGTACGTGAAATTGGCGCCAGCTCTTCAACCGGTACGCTGGTGCACTTCTGGCCCGATACAACTATTTTCACCGCTTCCGTTTACAAAACAGATATCCTCGAAGGCCGTTTGCGCGAACTGGCTTACCTCAACAGGGGTATCCGCATTACGTTGACTGATCTTCGTGAGAGGGACGATAACGGCGATAGCTATACCAAAACATTTTACAGTGAAGGCGGTATCATCGAGTTTGTAGAAATGCTCGATAAAAACGCCGGCCGTACCTCTTTCTTGCCCAACGTTATTTATGTTGAAGGAAGGGATCCGGATACGAATGTGGCGGTGGAAGTGGCATTGACGTATAACGACAGTTATAGCGAGCACATTTATTCATATGTAAATAACATCAATACCATCGAGGGGGGTACGCACGTTGCCGGTTTCCGCCGTGCATTGACCCGTGTTTTCAAAGGCTATGGCGATCGCCAGAACCTGTTTGAAAAAGCCAAGGTGGAAATTGAGGGCGATGATTTTCGCGAAGGATTAAGCTCAATCATCTCAGTAAAAGTACCCGAGCCGCAGTTTGAAGGACAAACAAAAACAAAGCTGGGTAACAGTGAGGTTAGCGGTGTGGTAGATTCAACAGTTTCAAAAGTGCTTGAAGCATTTTTGGAAGAAAATCCCAAAGAAGCCAAGAATATCATCTCTAAAGTGATCCTCGCCGCACAGGCAAGGGCCGCTGCCCGTAAAGCCCGCGAGCTGGTGCAGCGTAAATCGGTATTGACCGGTGGCGGTTTGCCAGGTAAACTGGCCGACTGCAGCGATCGTGACCCCGAGCGTTGCGAGCTGTTCCTGGTTGAGGGTGACTCGGCCGGTGGTACTGCCAAACAGGGCCGTGAACGTGCGTTCCAGGCCATTCTTCCGTTGCGTGGTAAGATCCTGAACGTGGAGAAAGCGATGGAGCACAAGATCTACGAGAACGAAGAGATCCGCAATATGTATACAGCGCTGGGTGTAACAGTTGGTACACCGGACGATCCCAAAGCGCTGAACCTGGCAAAACTTCGCTACCACAAACTCATCATCATGACCGATGCCGATGTGGATGGCAGTCACATTGCCACACTGATACTTACTTTCATTTATCGTTATATGAAAGAAATGGTTGAGCAGGGTTATGTATACATTGCCCAGCCACCATTATACCTGGTTAAAAAAGGTAAAGAATCGGCATATGCATGGAACGAAGAACAACGCAAGGCGCTGGTTGAAAAACTGGGCGGTGGAAAAGAAGAAAGCGTTGGTATTCAACGATACAAAGGTTTGGGTGAAATGAACGCGGAACAATTGTGGGAAACAACGATGAATCCTCAAACCCGCACGTTGAAAAAAGTAACCATTGAAAGTGCTGCCGAAGCCGATCGCATCTTCAGTATGCTGATGGGTGATGAAGTAGCTCCGCGCCGTGAATTCATAGAAAGTCATGCTAAATATGCACGTCTCGACGTGTAATACATAATGGGCTGATTTGCTAATTAGCTAATGTGCTAATGAAAAGGAATGATTTTCGTTAGCACATTTTTTTTTTTTGAGAATGTGAATAAGAAGATGTGTTTAATAATTCAGAGTGCCGGTTAGTCAATGTTCAAACGAATTATAATTTGTGTATTCATTGCACATTTACTTATATGGTACATTTACCGCTCATTGTAAAGAAAGCTTCCGTACTTTGCGCGAGAAACTGACCGGAGTCATTTGCATATTAGCATTGCCTTTCCCTACTAAGTAGGGATTATCACATTAGCACATTGGATTTTCGTATATTTAAACGCTATTTTAGTGTTCTGGCTAAGATTTTGTAAGAGTTGTTGTCATCTTTTTTTAATTATACTAACCACGTAAATGAACTAATTATGTCAGAAATTACACTCACTGCATACAACGTAAAAACAAAAGAAAAGGGTGTTCCTATTCAGGATGCGGTTATTACCAAAACTGCAAAAGGAGCATATATGGCGCAGGGCCATGATGGTAAAGGGAATAAATTAACCACTTTGTTGGGCGAGGAAAAAGCGCTGGCTGCTATTAAGGCCGGTATAGCCAAACAAGGCTGGGAATAAATATTACAGGCGTGTCGTGGTTTGCAGGCGTTGTTGCCAGTTTAACCTTGACACGCCTTCGTTTTTTATATAAAGCTCAGGTGCTCATACTGACTGCCTAAGATCTTTTTGTCATCTGCCTGCAACCATTTATTCAGTATAGTTGCATATACATTTTTAAAATCTACTTTGTATTTCAGGTCGCCTTCCTGCAGATCAGCGAGATCGGGCAGCGCATTCAATACCCCTTTTTGTTTCAATCCGCCGCTTATTAAAAACATATTATTTGCAGTGCCATGATCGGTTCCGCCACTGGCGTTTTGTGCAACACGCCGGCCAAATTCAGAAAAGCTCATCAACAATACATCCTGAAAGCGATTGTTGTTTTTAAGGTCTTTTACAAATGCATTAATCGCGTCATTCATCTCTTTAAACAATCTTTTTTGTTGTGCTTCCTGCGCCACATGCGTATCGAAACTTCCCAACGAAACATAATATACTTTGGTATTGATATCTGAGAATATAAGGCTTGCGATGGTCTTCAGGCTATTTCCCAAATCGGTTTTTGGGTATTCGGTATTGGTTGGGTGTATACGGCTTTGTTTATAAATATAATCAGCGCTGCTTACCGTTTCCGCCATCGTTTTATAAAGGTAGTCAACCGGTTTTTCTTCGCTGTTTACCGCACGGCTGGCCGCTACTTCTTTGAAGTATTTTTCATTGCTGGATGTGAACAGCCGCCGCGGATCTTTCATGGCGAGCCCTTTTACATGTTCGCCTTTCATGGCCAGGCTTAGTACATCATCTATTTCCAACGCCTGTGTGGGTTTGTCGCAGCCATTGCATTGCGCATCGAGGTAGCGGCCTACCCAGCCGGTATAAACATATTCATCGCTTTTGCTGGCGCTATGCCATATGTCCATACTTCTGAAATGCGATCTGTCGGGGTTCGGGTAACCCACGCTGTTAAGGATACCCAGGCTGCCATCGCCGTACAGGTCTTTTAAACCGGTTAACGAGGGGTGTAATCCTACTTCATCGGTTACCAATAACGCCTGTTCTTTGGTTATACCCAGGCGTGGGCGCGATTTATAGTAAATGTCGTTGCGTACCGGTATTACGGTGTTGAGGCCATCGTTGCCGCCGCTTAATTGTAAAACCACTACTACTTTATTGCCCTGCGGCACCAGGGCCGGCTTTTCAAAAGCCTTTAAAAATTTCGGCAGCATCATTGACGCGGTTGCCAGTGAGCCTATTTGAAGGAATTCTTTACGTTTTATTAGCATAAAATAAGTTCTTTATCTCTTAGTACTAAGTTGATGGTTCTGGTTTTTTAGATAGAGCTGAAAGCTTAACGCTAATACAAATCGCTCCTGATCATTTCTTCCGGCATTTCGCGTTCTCCGTTCCGCGTTTAGCATAGCTGATACTCGGGCGTGCTCATCAATTGAATGGTTGCCGTTTTAATATAGCTCTCGCGGCTCGATGCATCGATGTATTTGCTCAGGATCTTTTCGCTTACCGGTTCAACGCCCTGGATCAAAATGCCTGCAATGGAGTTGAGTAATTTTTCGCGGGGCACTTTATCAAATTTCTTCAAATAGGTTTCCCAGTCAACGGCGGCGGAAATTATTTGTCCGCCCTTTTTGCCCATCTTTCCCATTTTCTTCATTTCCTTCATACCCATCATCTGGTCGTCGTCGTCTTTCGGCGAAATGGCCACTTCATCGTTATCGAAGATCAATTGCGGTATGCGCAGGCGGAACATTAATGAAGAGCTGTCGATCCAGTTCTTTCCGCCTGGCCATCCGGCAACATTGGGTGGGTAAAAGAGTACCTGCCCAAGGATGCGTTGCAACAACAGCTGCACCTGTTCGTTCTCGAGTTTCATGGGCAACGCGCGGCGAATGCCTACGATAAGTTCTACAGGCGATTTAATTCTGCAGCCGATGTTTTTGGCATCATAGAACCATTCGCTGCTGAAGATATCTTTCATCAATCCCTTTATATCGTACCGGCTTTGATAAAAACGGTCAGCCAGCCACGTTACATGCGCTTCATCGGGTACATCGTTCACAAAGAAGCGATATACTTTGCGGGTAATGTAGGTAGCGGTTTGTTTGTGCTCAAGCAGAATGTTCAGCACATCGTCGCCATTCAGGTTGCCGGTTTTGCCAAGCACGGTCTTTTTTCCCTCGTCGTGTTGAAATTTTCTAAAAGCAAACGCTCCGCTCAAAGTGGCGCCCCAGCCGGTAAATGCTCGGGCGGCTTCTTTAATATCATTTTCGGTATAGTTACCGCGGCCCATGGTGAACAGTTCCATTACTTCGCGGGCGAAGTTTTCGTTGGGATGGCCTTTTTTATTTTGATTGTTGTTGAGAAAATTGATCATGGCTGCGCTCTTGCTTACTTCGCGCAGCAGGTCGCCAAAATTGCCCAGCGCGTTCTGGCGAATAACATCGAGCAGTTGTTGCTGATAGAGGATGTTTATGTTGCGGCTGGCAAAATGCCCATGCCAGAAGAGCGACATTTTTTCGCGCAGTTGCTGATCGCTGTCAACCATTTCATTCAACCAGGTAATGTTGAGGCTCTTTATATTTTCGCGTGATTGCTGGCGAATGCGCCTGCGCTCGTCGGGGTTCAGGTCGCGTTTTTTTGTATTTGCTTCCTGAACGCCCATAACCAGTCCTTTGAGGGCGGTGTCGGCCACATCGATCATTTGGGGGCCTTTTGCCGAGGATTTGAACAGGGCATTGACATAGGATTTATGCGAGGCAGTTGCCAGCTGGTGATATTCCTCGGCCATTGGGCCAAAGCCGGCGCGCCAGAGCAGGTGTTGATTTTTCAACTGGGGGGTCACAATCATTTCATGGGCGTTTTGCCTGTGACTGCCCACAGTGTTAAAAGTTTAACGATTTTTATATTAAATTAATAACGGGCAGGTACAAAGGGCCTGTAAAGGGCTTTTTGTGCTATTGGTCTGCAGGTTTTTGCAGGGAGAAATGAAAAAAGAGGCCGATCAAAAGTATGATCTGGCATGAAAACAAAAAAGGAAGTACATCTTGCGTGTACTTCCTATAGCAAAGTTATATGTTAAGTATAAACAAATGAGTAAAACCTCACATGCGCGTATTAGTTTATCTGTTGCGCACCGAAATAACTGTGTAGTACAGCCGGTAATTCAATACCTTTTTCGGTTTGATGGTTCTCGAGCAAACAGGCAACAATTCTTGGTAATGCCAGTGAACTGCCGTTCAATGAATGCACGAGTTGATTTTTACCATTGGCATCTTTAAACCGTATTTTCATGCGGTTGGTTTGGTAGGCTTCGAAGTTCGATACGGAACTTACCTCGAGCCATTTTTGCTGGGCAGCGCTCCATACTTCAAAATCGTAGGTAAGCGCAGATGCGAATCCCATATCTCCGCCGCATAATTTCAAAATGCGGTAGGGGAGGTGCAATGTGTTCAGCAACTTCTCTACATGGTTCACCATTTCTTCCAGTACTTCATAGCTTTTATCGGGATGAACGATCTGTACTATTTCCACTTTATCGAACTGGTGAAGGCGGTTCAGGCCACGTACGTCTTTACCATAGCTGCCCGCCTCACGGCGAAAGCAGGGTGTATACGCTGTCATCTTAACCGGCAGATCGGCTTCTTTTAATAATTCGTCGCGATAAATGTTCGTTACCGGAACTTCGGCTGTTGGTATCAGGTAAAAGTTGTCTTCGGTAACAAAATACATTTGTCCTTCCTTATCGGGTAACTGACCGGTACCGAAGGCCGATGCTTCGTTCACCATATGCGGTGGTATAAATTCGGTATAACCGGCATTGGTATTGAAATCGAGAAAATACTGAATAAGCGCCCGTTGCAATTTGGCGCCTTTGCCAATATATACGGGAAAACCGCTTCCGGTGATCTTATTACCCAGCTCGAAATCAATGAGGTTGTATTTTTTTGTGAGGTCCCAGTGCGGTACCGCACCGGCATGCAGGGTTGGTTTATTACCGCCTTCACGAATGGTGATATTGTCCTCAGGTGTTTTGCCCGGGGGTACTTTATCAGATGGCAGGTTAGGCAGCTTTACGATCTGCTCCTGTATTTTTTTTTCGGTTGCCGCCAGCTGATCGGCGATCGGTTGTAAAGTTGTTTTTAAAGAAGCAACCTCCAGTTTTGCGGTTTCGGCCGCTTCTTTCTGGCCTTTGGCCATCAATTGCCCGATTTCTTTGGATGCTGCATTTACTTTTGACTGGGTTGTATCAAATTCAAGCTGCAACTTTTTACGGGCGTCGTCAAGGGATATAAGCTCATCTACCAATGCTATTTCCCCGAAATTCTTTAAAGCCAGTCGTTCCTTTACCAGCGCTGTGTTTTGTCGAATAAATGCGATCTGTAACATGTGAAATCAGGTTTGCGGCAAAGGTAAACGAAATGTGCTAATTTGCTAATGTGCTGATAAGCTAATGGAAAACAGTTTTGTAAATATGAAAGGTTCTTTTTTATCAAAGTTCGGGGCTGGCATTAGCACATTATCATATTATCACATTAGCATATTAACTTTGCGCTATGCAAGCAAATGACGATCTACAAAGCCGTTGGTGGAAGCTGGAAGAAAAGCTGATTGAACGGTTTGGCAGGAAACCGGATATGGAAACCATATTATTTTTAATAGGTATACAGGAGTTCGGCGATATAAAAGCAAAGTTCAGCAAGGAACAAAAGCAGGATCTTATGCATATTGCTACCTGTTCGCTGCTGGCGCAAAGCGGTTATTACGAACTGGAAGGGGTAGATGAAGAAGGCTGGCCGCACTTCAGGCAGTTGAAAGCCCTGCCGGTAATGAACCTGCACGAACAGGAGAATTTTTTGAAAGATCATATTCTGCTGTATTTCGATCAACAGGAGTTTTAAATCAATGTGCTAATTTGCTGATGTGCTAATTAGCTAATTGGCTTTGCCTGGGTTTTTATGTCTATCTTATCGGTTGAGGCGTTGAATATTTCAAAATATTGTATTTAATTAGCACATTAGCTAATTAGCATATTATTACATTAACGCTATGAATAAACTAATCCTCTTTCTCGCTTTTGTAATTCTGGTATCATCCTATAGCGCCGATCCTCCCTACCAGGTAAAAAAGGGCGATCTTAACAAGGATGTGGAACTGGTGACCTCAAAGGGAACCCTGATAATAAGGTTATCAGATTCTACCCCAAAACATCGCGACAACTTCATAAAACTTGTTAACAGGCATTTTTACGACGGTTTGTTGTTTCATCGGGTTATGAGCCAGTTTATGATACAAACCGGCGACCCCAAAAGTAAAACCGCCAAACCCGGCGAGGCACTGGGACAGGGCAGTCCCGGTTATACGATCCCCGCCGAAATGCGTCCCTACTTATTCCATAAAAAAGGCGCGCTGGCGGCCGCCCGTACGCCCGATGAAGTAAACCCTGCCCGCGAAAGCAATGGTAGCCAGTTTTACCTGGTGCATGGAAGGGTTTATGACGATAATGACCTAAACCAGGTAGAAGCCCGGCTAAACGGCTATAAGATTCCGGCAGCCCATCGCGAAGTGTATAAAACCCTTGGCGGTACACCTTCGCTCGATCAGAAGTATACCATATTTGGCGAAGTGATAAAAGGGTTGGATGTAATTGATAGTATAGCCGCCGTTACCACTGGCGAGCGTAACCGTCCCAACGTGGATGTGAAGATCATTAAGGCTTCCCTTATCAAAAGGCAATGATGTGAGAAGTACGGGAAGTGATGCGGGTAAGCCGGTAAAAACATAATTCTGCACTTTCAGCCTTTGGGCCCTTGCAGCTAACATAAATTTCTTAATCTTGCAGCACAAAATTTAAACACATGAATTTTCCGGATAATCTCCGTTACACTAAGGATCATGAATGGATAAAGCTGGAAGGGAATACTGCTACCATTGGTATTACTGATTTTGCCCAACGCGAATTGGGTGATATAGTGTATGTAGAAGTAGAAACAGTGGGCAAAACCCTGATGGCTGAAGCCGTATTTGGTACGGTAGAAGCTGTTAAAACCGTTTCTGACCTGTACCTGCCGGTTTCCGGCACCATCAACGAAGTAAACCCGGCATTGGCCAATTCGCCAGAGCTGGTAAATTCCGATCCGTATGGCGAAGGCTGGATGGTTAAAATGACAGTGAACAGCCCGGCCGACGTGGACGCATTGATGGATGCTGCTGCATATAAACAACTGACAGGCGCCTAAAAAATTAAAATCCGGTGCGAACGTTATTACGTAAATTGAAAGTGGTTTAAACGACCACTTTTTTTTGTATCACGCCACGTTCCGGGTAAACACATTGGGTATTACACTAACATATACCGAACAGGAGTTGGTTTCCCTGCTACGTAACAGGGACAATAAAGCCTTTGCGTATTTATATGATAATTATGCATCGTCCCTGTACAGTATTGTATTGCAGATAGTGAACGACGCCGAGCTGGCCAATGATGTGTTGCAGGAAGTATTTGTTAATATCTGGCGACGGATAGAACAATACGACCCGGGCAAGGGCCGCCTGTTTACCTGGATGATGAACATTGCCCGTAATGCCTCCATCGATACCCTGCGGTCGCGGGGGTACCAGAACAGCCGCAAAAACCAATCGATACAGGACAACGTAGATACCATACAGGCCGGAGATGTATTGCAGCCGGGAGTTGATACGATCGGATTGCGGAAAATGCTGGAAAAATTAAGGGCGGAGCAGCGAATTTTGATAGAACTGGCTTATTTTAAAGGATATACGCACGAAGAGATAGCCGAGCTGGAAAAATTACCGCTTGGCACCGTGAAAACACGCATTCGAAGTGCATTGATTCAGTTACGCGGATTATTAAAGTGAATATACAGGAATACATATCAAGCGGCATAGTGGAAAGCTATGTGTTGGGGCTCGCTGATGAAGCGGAACGGGCACAGTTTGAACAAATGTGCACGCAGCATCCCGAAGTACTGGCTGCCCGGGATACTTTTGAGCGTTCGCTGGAGCAACATGCCATGGCTGCTGCTGTAGCGCCGCCTGGCCGTGTACGGGAAGCTGTTTTACAACAGCTGGCTGCCGGTCCGGATGCCGATGCCGGTAAAATGGCGGCTCCTGTGGTTCATTTGAAGCCTGTAAAGCGAGGCGCCATTCCCATGGCTATGCGCTATGTGGCCGCTGCTTCCATCGTTATGCTGTTGGGCAGCCTTGGCCTTAATGTGTATTACTTTAATAAATATCAGGATTTCAGCAAACGCTACGATCAGCTGCTGGCGCAACAAACTGAGCTGGCTAAGAATAATGAAGTACTGCAAACCAAACTGGGTAATTACGAAAGCACCGTTCAGGCATTGAACAGCCCGTATATGGCCCAGATAAAAATGGAAGGAAGCGTTGTGCCTGCCAGTCCGGCCCCGGATGGCAAGGCCACCATTTTATGGGATACCCGCACAAAAGATGTTTACCTCATGGTTGGCAACCTGCCGCAACCTCAGGCAGGTATGCAATACCAGTTATGGGCCATAGTTGACAATCAGCCGGTTGATGCCGGTATGCTCGATATGGATAAAGGCCATGTGATGGTTAAAATGAAAAATATTCCCCGCGCCCAGCTTTTTGCCATCACCCTTGAACAGCAGGGTGGTAGTCCTACTCCCAAGGGCAAAATGTATGTAATGGGGAAAGTGTAACCGGCAATCGTGAAACGGCAAACGGCAAACGTGAAAGTCCTGTATCCGGAACTCATAATTGTTGGCACAACCCTGCGGCCTGTAACCTGTAACATCTTCATTACCTCCCATACCGGCACCTTTATACATGGTAATCATTTTTGACCTATCTTCCCTCTTCTATGATGCGTTTTGTTAAAAAGCTTTGTACCTGGAAGATCATTCCTTTTGCCTGGACTGCCGTAACCATTTTTTTACTGTGTTTGCCTGGTTCTGCCATACCCAGCGCCGGCGTATTTTCAACCGAAGGTATCGACAAAGTGGTGCATGCCATTTTGTTTGGCGGCATTGTTTTGCTATGGGCGTTCAGCATGTATTTTCGTCGTAATGAAAAAACAAAATGGCTGCAGATTATTGTAACACTGACACTTTTCAGTATAGGATTGGGGATTGGGTTAGAATTTCTACAACGATACTATATTCCTAACCGCAGTTTTGACGGTAATGATATTATTGCCGATTCGGCTGGTGCTGTGGCAGCGGCGGTATACCATTGGTTTGTTAAAGTTAAATAGCAAATTGCTTATTGAAGTTCAGTTAGTTATATGCAAAAAAATAGCCCCTGTAGAAACAGGGGCCGTAACCAAAACTAACTGCTTATGAGAAAATTGACTGCTTTGTGTGAGTCGTTAAAAAAGAACTTTATTATATAACGCAAATCCGATGCCATTAGTATAGATAAGCCCGTTAAAGTAAGATTAAAACCCCTGGGCTAACTGGCAAAGAACTGTGCGTATTAATTTCTAATGCAAAGGAACTACCTAAATTTTGAATTTCATTACGGTTTTCGATCTTTTTGTAAAACGTTAACATTCGCGTGATTTTAAGTGATGGCCGGGGAAGCAATATCACGTAAAACTCCTAATTATATTCCGAACGAACGTTAATTTAAAGCTGCTATAACTCATTAATAATAACTTCGGTAACGTATACCGTTATAACGGGAATTAGTATACTATGTGGAATTAATCAAAAATTAATCTTAAGTTCTTAAGGAAGTTGCGGTCAATGTGTTTCGTGGTAACCGGTTAATGTGGAACCCTGTGAAACATCGATCCGCACCGGGTTACACGGGGTTCGCTACCTTAAAGGGCAGCCTTTATTGTGGTTTTTGCCGGTAGATGATCATTACAAAGGAACGTCCCGCGGGTAAACCGGCGGGACGTTCCTTTGTGTTTTATGTACTTTATTAACTACTTATAGTACTTTATTGTCAGTTCACTTTATAGTGCTTTACAACTAGTTTTGTTTAGCAAGTTTTTCAGCATTCTCTGCAAACTGTAAAGCATCGATGAACTCCTGCACATTGCCATTCATTACATCATCTAAGTTATAAACGGTAAGGCCAATACGATGGTCGGTGATACGGCCTTGCGGATAGTTGTATGTTCTGATCTTTGCACTACGGTCGCCCGAACTTACCAGGCTTTTTCTATGTCTTGAAATTTCTTCTTCCTGTTTACGTACCTCTTCTTCATACAGTTTGGTACGCAGCATTTGCATAGCCTTTTCCCGGTTGCCTAACTGGGTGCGTTCTGTTTGACACATTACTACCGTACCGGTAGGAAGGTGGGTGAGAATTACTTTGGTTTCCACCTTGTTTACGTTCTGACCACCGGCTCCGCCGCTTCGCGCCGTTTCCATCTTTACGTCGCTGTCCTTTACTTCCACGTCTACTTCCTCGGCCTCGGGCATTACCGCCACGGTAGCGGCGGAGGTATGCACCCGGCCCGATGTTTCGGTATCGGGAACGCGTTGTACGCGGTGTACCCCACTTTCAAACTTCAGGGTGCCATATACATCTTCACCGGTTACTTCAAGCTGTACCTCTTTATAGCCGCCTACAGTACCTTCCGATTCGCTCAGCACGGCTGTTTTCCAGCCTTTCTTTTCACAATAGCGCAGGTACATGCGCAGCAGATCGCCGGCAAAAAGGCTGGCCTCGTCGCCACCGGTACCGGCCCTGATCTCCAGAATACAGTTCTTTTCATCCTGCGGATCTTTTGGTATCAGCAACTGGCGGATGGCGGCTTCCAGTTTCTCCTTGTTTTCTTCCAGCACCGGCAATTCTTCCTTGGCCAGTTCGCGCAATTCCGCGTCTTCACCGTTCAGGGCTTCTTTATATACCTCCAGGTCGCCCAACACCTTTTTATAATCCTCGTAAGCTTTTACGATCTTTTCCAGGCTACGGTATTCCTGGCTCATGGTCCTGAACTTCCTGTTATTGCCTACAATTTCAGGATTTGTTAACGCAACTCCCAGGTCCTCAAATTTGGCTTTTATAGCTTCCAGCTTGTCTAACATAGTTTTGACTTAATTTTGAACGGCGGAAAGGGCTTTTAAAGGTTACCCTGGCAGTTTCACCATTGCGGGCAGCCCGGTACGCCTAACCCGCTTTTTCCGACCATTATAAACCTGCAAAGTTAATTGTTTCATCGCTTACATGAATTACAGAAAGTTCCAGGCCGATCATTTATTTACCGGTTATGAATGGTTATCAGGCGATTCCGTTTTGATCACCAGTCAGGAGGGGGAAATTGTGGATATTGTTCCGGCGGCAGTGGCGGGGGAGAATATCAGCCGTTTTTCGGGCATTTTGAGCCCCGGTTTTGTGAACTGCCATTGCCACCTCGAACTAAGCCATATGAAGGGCTTTATTCCTGAAAAAACGGGCATGGTAGACTTTCTGGTGCGGGTAATTCAACAACGCGGTTTCGATGCCCAACTGATCGGCAGGGCCATTGAGGATGCAGAAAGCAGCATGCTGCAAAACGGCATAGTGGCAGCAGGTGATATTTGTAATACGGTCAATACCGTAGAACAAAAAAAGAAAGGGCGGCTGCTGTACCATAATTTCATTGAAACAATGGGATTTATAGAAGGAACTGCCGCGCAGCGGTTCGAAGCATCGAGGGCGGTTTATGACCAGTTTGCCCGGCTATACCGAACACCGGCAGAATCGAATTCAATTGTGCCCCATGCACCTTATTCGGTTTCTCCGGCCCTGTTTCAACTGATCACGCGTTTCCCGGGTAATCACCTGCTTACCATTCATAGCCAGGAAAGCGCGGCCGAAAGGGAATTTATCGAGAAAGGCACCGGCGATTTTCACCGTTTGTACCAGGCGCTGGGGATCGACATCTCGTTTTACCAACCGGCCGGTATGCCTTCCTGGTTATCGCATTTTCTGCCCAATCAATCGCTGATACTGGTACATAATACAAATACGAATAAAGGCGATCTGGATTTTATTGCCAATTGCCAATTGCCCATTGCCAATTTATTCTTCTGTATTTGTCCCAACGCCAATGAATACATCGGCAATCCTTTGCCCGATATCGACCTGTTGCGTACCTACGGCGCAGCTATTGTTGTGGGAACCGATAGCCTGGCCTCTAATCACCAGTTAAGCGTGCTGGCCGAACTGCAAACCATTCACCGTCATTTCCCTCATATAGCTGCAAAGGAATTATTGCAATGGGCTACATTGAATGGCGCCCGCGCACTTGAGCTGGATGATGTGGCGGGTAGTTTTGACGCGGGAAAAAAACCGGGGGTGTTGGTGCTCGATGAAGCATTGTCTAAAGTTGAAAGACTGGTGTAAACAGGAGAAAAGTTACATGTTCCAGGGAAAGCCAATACAGGCGCCTGTTACCAGAAATAGATACAATCTACCCCAGCACTTCTTGTAAAACAGGCAACGTTTTCATAACGCCAAAATCCTGTACATGCAGCGCATAGTAGATCTGATAGGCATGTAATAATGTACGGCGGGTTTCCTTGTTCAGCTTTATTTGTGTGAGCTCCTGCGGCTGCATAACCTTTAACAGTTGTGAAGTAATATAACTGAATGGATACGACAGGAAGTTCGGATGCACCGGGTGCTCATGTACGAATTCCCCTTCCTGCAGATCGAGATAGGGGGTTTCTTCAGTATACCTGTCGGTGAAACGGAAACCATAGAACGAGGCCAGGTGTAATGCAAAGTATAATGGAAAGTTCCCTGCTACCTGCTCATCGGCTTTATCGAGATGTGTAAACGCATCTTCCGCAAAGTAAAACAGTTCGGGATTGCTCTCGGGTTGTTTAAGCGTTTTCGATAACAGTTCTACCATAAATAACGCCACGGAATTTTTTACTACATCGAAAAAAATGCGCTGATATAAATAACCCCACCTGAACTCACGGAGGCGCTGCAGGTGATGCAGTTCGTTATGATAAGCTACCAGGTCGAGAATGGCGCCCGGTTGAAACAGGTTGGCCTTACCGCTTCCTTTTCTGGAAGAAGAGCGAACCCCGTTCACTATATACGATTGTATGCCGAACAGCTCAGTGAAAATAGTGACGATCACACTGGTTTCGCCATATTTTACGGTGCGTAATACAATGCCTTTAGTGTTGTGCAGCGTCATTTTTGAATGAATACGATTTTTGTAACCTGTTTTTCCTGGTGGTTCTCATCACTGCTGAATACCAGGTATATACCGCTTGAAACAGAGCGGCCTTTATAATCCTTTCCGTTCCAGATGGCCTGGCTGCCCAAAGCCCTTGTTTGATATACCAGCCGCCCGTTCAATTCAGTGATCTTTACAATGGCATTATGGGCAACACCCCTGATGGCAATAGTACCGTTGTAACCCGGCGGTACGGGGTTTGGGAAAACCAGCACATCGCTATTTGTTTCCGTTTTTTCGGTGGCGGTACCGCGAAATGAACAAATGCCTCTGGCTGTTGCAAAAAACACTTCACCTGTTTTTCCGTCGATGGCAATTTGTTTTACGTCATTGCTTAACAGTTCGCTATTGCTTTCTGTAAACCGGTAAATGATCTTACCGGCATCGGCGCTTATAAGCCATACGCCGTTTTTTGTACCTACCCATTTGCGATCGGCGCCATCGATGGCAATGCTTTGCACATCTTCGTCGCCGAACAAATAACCGGCAAAATTATCCTGCTGTACAACGGGCAGCACCGCTTCGCATCCCTGGCTGGTAAAAACCTGTTGCGCGCATTGAATTACGCCAACGCCTTTAGCGGTTCCAACCCAGATAAAATTGTTTTTATCTTTTGCAATACAGCGCACCAGGTTATCGGGCAGGTTGCCGTTTCCTTTGCCGCTTTGGTATAATTTCCATTTATCATCGCCGGGGTTATCGATGCCCTCGCCATGACTGAAACAGGCCAGTCCATTGTTCTTTGGCAGCACGATCCACTTCTGGTTATTATCATCTATTACAATTTGCGAAACGGCTTGTTCGCTCAGGGAAAACGGAATGATAAAAGTACGCCAGTTGCCATCGGCCTTCCTTACGTGCAGCGGGCTCAGGGCGCCGTAATTGGCAACCCAAAGATTGCTTTCCGCATCTACAGCGAGGCCGCTTACCCGGTAGCTGGCCGGGTTAAAGTATGCTGGTTGTATGGCCGAGTTTTGTTTAAAGATCTGTATGCTGTTATCTTTTTTTATATTCACAAGTCCACCCCCAAAGGAGCCGGCCCATACGCTTTCGCTGGCGGGGTCTACTGCAACCGATACCAGGTCGGGAAGGGTATCGAGTATGGAAAAACGCGTGCTGTTGAAATAGTTCCAGTTGTTATCGCTTAAAGTAAACAATCCGTTTTTATTATTCTGCGGTTCCCAGTTGGCATTTACACTTCCGGCGGCAGCCCATAGCGTGTTATGCAATATTTGCATACCTCCGGTTACGGTTGATAATGGCGAACCGGGTATTAACCGGTTAAAGGAAGCGCCGCTGAAATTTGATAAACCGGCCAGCGTATCGGCGATCCAGTAGGCGTTTTGGAAAGCGACCGCCTGATGCGGCCGTTGCGTTAGTTGCGCATCCTGAATTGTTCTATCAAAAGAGCCGCCGGCGGTAAGCGTTACAATACGGCCTGTATTGTTATTGGTTTCGCTTAATAATATGACGTTGTCTGATACCGTACAGTTTTTGATAACCCAGCCATCGCGGTAAAATACATTCCAGTTGGTACCCGATTGTAAATACAGGGTATCGTTCTTTAGCGCCAGCACTTTGTTTTGTACCGATGTTACCGATTGTACAACACCCGCAGGCAATCCGTTGGCGCCCGATACCAGTTGCCAGTTGCGAAAATCGGCCAGGTTTATATTACTTACCGGTGCCTTCTTTATTCCTTCTTCGGTAGCTGCATATAAAAATGCACCATCGCCTGTAATTGAATTCACTTTGACCTTTGACCCGTTGTTACCGATGATCCAGGTATCTTTTATTTCGTATTTATCAAGATTGACAACCACAATTCCAAAACCGGTTGCTACATATGCCAACTGCTGGTGAATGAATATTGACCGAACGCTTTTATCACCGGCTATAGCGGCATTTTTTAAAGAATTTATATTGATCACTTTTTCATCGACCAGCACATCGATATTGCTGTTATTGTAGGCGATCACCAGGCGCCGGCCACCAGGTTCAGCAGCAATGGCGCTGATGCCTGTTTCAGAAAGCCCGTTGGTGCGGCTCCACCGTTCAATGCTGTTATCGCCGGCATCAACTGAAAACAAACTGTAAGGGGTAGCGGCCCATATCTTATCGGCGGTATGCGTAACACCGGTTACCTGTTGATAGGGTAAGTGATCCCGCCATTGACCTATTGGCTGCAACTGAGCCACGGATACGAACGGAATGGTGAGCGCGAGGCAATAAAAAGCCATGAGCCGTTGAAGCATAGTTTTCAAAGGTAGTTATATGTAGTTGATTTGGTAATATACAACCGGCGGGCCAATCTCGCCACGGTTTTTCGGTCTGGTATCGAAATCCTTCGGAACGGGTGGCGGATTTCTCCGGGAGTCTCCCGCTTTCTTTTGTGAAAGGTGTTAAAAAACAGGGATAAGCCATGGATGATCCGGCACAAGGCTACAGTAAATTGTTATAATGTCACGGCCTGAAATAGTGGCCGACAGTTAAAAATGTGTGTGCATTAATACTAAACTGTTTTCAAAAACGTACTTATGGGCAGGTTCGCATTGTGCCTGTTAAGCAGGATGAAGGTGTTATGTTGTTTATTAATTGTTTCCTAATGCGCTGACATTAAAAGTTCGTTAGCGGCTTTTATTAGCGGCAAATAAACTTCCTTAATCCTGTTAAATTGAGTTTCTTTGCGCACCACTGTCCCGCTGGCGGCGGGAGAACTTAGAATGAATGAGGCAAGGACCGGCTACTGCCAGCCCCTTGTGACTTGTGCCTTTTTATTTGAGGATCTAATATTTGATAAATCTTATGTGGGAAAAAATCGCCCGGTTTATTTTAAGATCACGCTGGACCCTGTTGATAATCCTGTTGGCCTGTACCGTTGTAATGGGTTACCACGCTTCCAAAGTACAGATGAGTTATGAATTTACGAGAGCTATTCCAACCGATAATCCAAAATATCAGGCTTACCAGGCTTTCCGCAGCCAGTTTGGTGAAGACGGGAACCTGATGGCCATAGGCATCACAACCGATAAATTGTTCCAGGCGCCTGTTTTCAATGACTATGCAGCGCTGGCCAAAGATATCAGGAACGTTACTGCCGTAGAAGATGTGTTGAGTGTGCCCGCCGCTACCAACCTGGTAAAGGATGCAATGAACGAAAAGCTGAATGCCGTTCCTGTTTTCCCCGGCCGGCCGGTTACACAACCGGAACTCGATAGTATGGCGGCTGTTTTTTATAGCCTGCCTTTCTACCAGGGATTAATGTACGACCCCGCTTCGCAAACGTACATGATGGGCATACGCATCAATAAAGACGTACTGAACTCAAAACGCAGAAATGTAGTTGTTGCTAAAATAGTTGAGATCGCAGATGCTTTTGGAAAAAAGCATAACCTCGACATGCATTACAGCGGCCTGCCGTTGATACGAACCAACCTGGCTACCAAGGTGGCCGCAGAAATGCAATTGTTCCTGTTGGGTTCAATTATTTTGTCTGCCATAATCTTATTGATATTCTTCCGCAGTCTGAGCGCTACCGCTATTTCCCTGGCTGTTGTGATCATTGGCGTTATATGGTGTATGGGAACAATAGAATGGATGGGATACAAGATCACCCTGCTTACCGGCGTAATTCCTCCATTGATAGTGGTAATAGGTATTCCCAACTGTATTTACTTCCTCAATAAATACCATACCGCTTATAACGATATAAACGGCGAGGTATTTACCAATGAGAGCAGAAAGCGCGTTGCTTTAACAGCCATGATCAGCCGCATGGGTATTGTAACGCTGTTCTGTAACATCGCAGCAGCTATCGGGTTTGCCGTTTTTGCTTTAACCAAAAGCGAAGTATTGAAAGAGTTTGGCGTTGTTGCCGGTATCAATATCATGGCGTTGTTCTTTATTTCAATCATGTTCATTCCGGGCGTGCTGAGCATTTTACCCGATCCAAAGAAAAGACACACCCGTTATCTCGAGAACAAATGGCTGCTCAAGATCCTCGATAATCTCGAACGCTGGTCGTCACATCACAAGAAACTGATTTACGGCACAACTGTAATTATATTGCTGGTTTCCGTAGCTGGTATGTTCAAATTGAAATCGGTAGGTTTTATAGTCGATGACCTGCCAAAGACCGATAAGATCTACAAAGACCTGAAATACTTCGAGCAACACTTCAAAGGGGTAATGCCGCTGGAGATCGTTGTAGACACCAAACAGAAACAGGGTTTGCGGCGCAGTCCGGTTCAAACCTTCGCCCGCATCGATTCATTATCGCAATTCATAGCCGCACAACCCGAAATGGCGCGGCCGTTGTCGATAGTGGAAGGATTGAAGTTCGCGCGCCAGGCTTATTACAATGGCGACAGCGCTGCATACCGGGTTCCCAATGAAGGCGACCTGCTGTTTTTATCGCAATACTTAAGCAGTAAAGGTTCAACTGACAGCAGCAGTAAACAAAACAACTTCAACCGCGTGGTAGCTTCGTTTATGGATAGCAACCGCCGGCAGGCGCGTATAAGTGTAAGCATGGCTGATGTAGGAAGTAAACGGTTGCCCGAACTTATAGGCACTATTGAAAAACGCAGCAGCCAGTTATTCGATACATCTAAATATCATGTAACATTCACCGGCACCAGCGTTACCTTTCTCGAAGGCAGCTCATTTATAATAAACGGGTTGAAGGAAAGTATTATGTGGGCTTTCTTGCTGATAGCGCTTTGTATGCTGTACCTGTTCAGGTCGTTTAAAATCTTAATATGTTCGCTCATCCCGAATATCATTCCTTTAATTATAACAGCAGGGGTCATGGGCTGGACCGGCGTTGCCATAAAACCTTCGACAGTTCTGGTATTTTCCGTTGCGTTAGGTATTGCAATCGATATAACTATCAGGTTCCTCGTAAATTACAGACAGGAACTTTCTATGAATAGTAAAAAAACTTCACATGAGCTGGTGATCGATACCATCCATAAAACAGGGATTAGTATCATTTATACATCTTTGGTTCTCATTGCAGGTTTTGTGATCTTTTGTTTCAGTGGTTTTGGTGGTACGCAGGCGATAGGATGGCTTACATCGCTTACCCTGGTGCTGGCAACCCTTACCAACCTGATATTTTTACCGGCTTTATTGCTTACTATGATAAAAAAATAGATCCCTTTTCATACGAGTTTAAAGTTAAAATATCCTACTCGAATGTTCAGGTGAAACCACCTGGTTGAAATAACCTTAAGAACTTCATACAGGATCGAAAATTTATTACCTGATAAGGATATTTTCCTCAACCCATTCCATAGCAACGGTACATCTGCGGGTAGCGGTTTGGGTGGAGGCGCCACTGTTTCCTGTTTGAAAAATAAAAGGACAGCCTCTTTTTATTAATGAGTCTGGTGAAGGATGGCTTTGTATGTATTATACACTTTAAATAGGCCTTGTGCCTGCCTGTTTTGCATAACTCGCATGAAATGCCTCGTTACTTGCCTGCAATACTGCATTACTTGCCAACTTTATTGTATAGGTTCGTTGCTTTTCAAAGTAACTACGTGACTTTGAACGGTAAGTATGTGACTTCCAACTGAAAGTACGTGACTTTGAACTGAAAGTACGTGACTTATGTCAGTATGTTTGAAAGATATGCTAACAAGTCGCCGGGTAATATGCCAAAGTCACGGAGCAATGCGCCGGAGTTGTTGAGTAATGCAACAACGTTGCTTTGTAATGCTCCATTGTAGCTGACTTCTGTTATAAAGTTAGTTACATGTATTTGAAATACGCGTACTTATGTCCGGAAGTTTGCGAGTTCTATCTGTGTGTTGGTAAGGTTGATCAAAAGTTACTGCGTAGTATGATGTAGTAACTAAGTTATCCGGCATTTCATTCTGGCGTTTGAGGGCAACCGCTACCCCGATTGGCAACGCCCGAAACCTGAGATCAAACGAGGTAACAATTATTCCCTGGCCTCCGGAACGATCCCATATGACAGTTATCGCCGGATATTGTCCATTCCGCAAACATAAGTGGATGCCAATTCTACAATAAAAGCACAGCAAAATCCTCGCTATCAATAGCATAACTTTCAGCAATGTTAGTTGAGGGACCCCCGCCATGCGGCGGGACCTTCGCTTTTACCAGTGGGCTCAAAACTATCCGGCCTTCCCGATTTATATGGATTTACCGGTTAAATGCAGCATTTTGTAGATTTTAATGGCCTAATCGTAAGCACTTATTATCATCTAATTCGTTTCCATATTAATCCGCGCTCCCGTTAATCCGCATTAATGATATTTCATTGTTGTTTCAACCAAAAATGCAATTGAGATGAGAAAAATTCTAACGATGCTAGGGAGCATACTGTTCCTTTGTGGGCAGTTGCTTGCACAAACCCGAACAATTACCGGAAAGGTTACCGATGAAAGCGGAACTCCCATTCCAAACGTCTCCATCACTGTAAAGGGCACTTCGCTGGGAACTACTTCAAAAGAAGATGGCACTTATTCCCTCACCATTCCAGCCAGTTCAAAAACGCTTAGTTTTTCTGCCATAGGTATGGCAGAACAGGACATTTCCATCGGGGATAAGCGTTCTATTATGGTTGTACTGGCAAACCGGCTTAATACATTAACAGAAGTGGTGGTAACTTCGCTGGGTATAAGCCGTGACAAACGGTCACTGGGATACGCCACCCAGAATATAAAGGCCGACCAGTTGGTTGACCGTGGCCAGGTAAACCTCGTAAATGCGTTGCAGGGTAAAGTGGCCGGGGTTAATATTACCAACGCCAGTGGCGGTGCGGGCGCTTCGGTTAATATCAATATCCGGGGTATTTCATCCTTTACCGGAAGTAACCAGCCCCTGTTTGTTATTGATGGTATTCCCATCAGTAATGATGTTGACAGAACCAACGGCGGACCGTTAGGCACGCTGGGTGATAACCAGCCGCCTAACCGTGCACTCGACCTCGACATGAACAATATTGAATCGGTGAATATCCTGAAGGGGCCAGCCGCTTCGGTTTTATATGGATCGCGGGCAGCAGCCGGCGCTATTATAATAACCACGAAGAAGGGAGCCGGGCAAAAAGGCCGGGCTGAAATTACGGTAAGCTCAGGCGAAAGCTTTCAACGCGCCAGCGGTTTACCCGAAGTGCAAAATGAGTACGGGCAGGGTACACAGGGAATTTATAATACCAGCAGCTCGCTTTCCTGGGGACCAAAATTCGGTTCTGCCCCCACCGTTGCCAACGGATTGCTGGTGAATGGGGTACCGGTAGATTACAACCCGCATCCTGACAATATCAAAGACTTCTTTGAAACCGGAATAATCTCCGATAACAATGTTTCCATTAATGGCGGTGATGCCAAACAGAATTATACCTTCTCTGCCGGTTACCTGTATCAGAAAGGTATACTGCCCAATACGCTGGTAAAAAGAGCTTCGGTCAAGTTCGGCGCCAATACCGTATTGCGCGATAAGATCAAACTGGGCGGCTCCGTTACATTTACCAATACCCTTCAGGATGGCATACTGGGTGGAAATGGCCAAAGTGCGCTGGCTGTAATACATGGTTTGGCCCGCAGCATTGACCTGCAGGCATACAAGCGGAACAAGACCTGGAAAAACGCTGACGGGACCAATAATTTTGCGGTGATCGGCACAGAAAACCCATATTTCGGCGCATACGAAAACCCTTTAAAGAGTAATTTGTACCGGGTTATTGGTATTGCCAATCTTGGTTATGACATATTTCCCTGGTTGAATGTAAACTACCGCCTCGGCGTGGATGCTTATACCGACAGGCGCAAACAAATATTTGCAGTAGGGTCGGGCCGCGTACCTGCCGGGCAGGTGCTTGATAACCCCATTTATCGTAGCGAGGTAAATGGCGATCTTATCATTACCGCTAAAAAGAACGATCTTATAAAGGACCTGAATGTAACAGGTTTGATAGGCAATAATATAAACCAGCGCAGGTATCAGACGGTGCAAATGCAGGGCGATAACCTCACTATTCCCAATTTTTACAACATAAGCAGCGCTACCACTTTAACGAACGGTTCACTTGAAACCAGTACGCTGCAACGATTGATCGGTTATTATGCGCAGGCTTCATTCGATTATAAGAATTATTTGTTCCTTGAACTGACGGGCCGGGCCGATAAATCATCAACCCTGCCAAAGGACAAGGACCTTTATTTCTATCCATCAGTAAGCGCAGGCCTTGTATTCACCGATGCATTTGGTATTGTTTCGGAGTTCCTGAATTACGGTAAAATACGGGCAAGCGCTGCCAAAGTTGGCCGCGACGCTCCCCCTTACCTGCTCGAGAATGTGTATGTGAACGGCTCGTACGGGAACAATGTAGCCTTGTTTAACTTCCCCTTAACCTATACACCTGCGGGCGCTACAGGAGCTACTTCCGTTGCGGGTTTTGGCGCAAGCACCCGGCTGGCGCCGCAGTCGCTTGAGCCCGAATTCACCACTTCATATGAAATAGGAGTGAATGCCGGTTTATGGAAAAACCGCATCACCATCGACCTCGCCTATTTTGACCAGGTAAGCAAGAACCAGATCATCAATGTAGGGCTTGCTCCTTCAACAGGTTATAGCACGCTTACATCGAACGTAGGAAAAATGACCAATAAAGGGGTGGAGGCATTGGTTACTGTTATACCGCTAACCGGCCGCAATATACGCTGGGAAGTGTCGGGTAACTTTACCAGAATAAGGAACAAGGTTGTTTCCATTGCACCTGGTATTACCAGTTTTGCCATTCCGGGCAGTGCATTTACCGGCTCAATTCCGTCTATTAAGGAAGGTTCGCCATACGGTGTAATTATAGGAGGGCTGATCACCAGAAGTCCCGAAGGCGATCGCATTATCAACCCTGTTACCGGAACCTACCTTTCAACATTAGCCAACCAGGTGCTGGCAGATCCCAACCCCGATTATCAACTGGGCTTTACCAATAACCTGCGGGTGCGGGATTTCAGCCTGTCGTTTACATTGGATTTCATAAAAGGCGGACAGATATTATCCTTCACAGCCGCTGCTTACAAGTCGCGCGGCGCCCTGAAAGAAACAGCGGTGGACCGCGATCAGCCACATATGCTACCGGGCGTATTGCAGGATGCCAGCGGTAAATATGTTCCAAATAATATACAGATATCAGCGCAAACCTACTGGCAGGCGTTGGGCGGCTTGCAAAGTGAATTCAATGTATATGACGCTACCACTTTCAGAATGCGCGATGTATCTATAGCCTACGATCTGCCTGCACAGTTAATTCAAAGATTGAAGATCAACAGCGCACGATTGACGGTATTCGCCAACAACGTATTTTATGTTGCCCCCAATGCGTTTTTCGATCCGCAGGTGAATACACAGGGTGCGGGTAATATCCGCGGCCTCGATCTGCAAAGTGTGCCCAACGCAAGAACAATTGGCGCAGGTTTAAAAGTTTCCTTATAACTCGTAAAACTTCACGTATGAGAAAACTAATTCTATTTATAATAATACCGGTTTTGTTTTCAGCATGTAAGAAATATCTTGATGTGAACAGAACCCCCAATAACCCAACCGCGGTTCCGCCGAGTATTTTATTGCCAAACACAACGGTAGGCATTGCCTGGGCAAACGCCAATGACCTCAGCAGAGTAACTTCACTACTTGTACAGCATATTGCGGGAATAGCAAGCCAGGCGGTGGATTATGATCAATACAAACTCGAAGGGTATTTCGATAATCAGTGGAATTTTGAGCTGTATAACGGTGCCATCAATAATCTTGTAAAGATCATCGAAGAACATGGAGCCACCAGCCCTGCTTATGGAGGTATTGCAAAGCTGGAAATGGCATATGCTTTTTCCCTGTTGACCGATCTCTGGGGCGATGTTCCATATTCGCAAGCCGGCAGAGGATTGCAAAATCTGACTCCCCGTTTTGAAAAACAGGAGGATATTTACCAGGGCAATGCAACCGATAGCATTCAGAGTTTATTCGACCTGGTAAAAGAAGGCCTGGCAGATCTGGATAAAACAAGTGTACTTAAACCCGGTAAAGATGATCTTGTATATGGCGGCGACCTTGCCAAATGGAAGAGAATGGGCAATACGCTTTTATTAAAATTCGCCAACACCATCTCAGGCGTAAACCCGGCGCTGGCCAAATCAACCATCGATGATGTAATTACCGGCAACAATTATATCGATGCAAATAATCTTGATTTTGAAGTGCCGTTTGGCAGTAACGTTGGTAATCAAAACCCGCTTTACAGTTTCAACAATGTAAACCGCACTAGCGACCAGATGTTGAGCTTACGGCTGCTGAACATGATGCGAAGCCTGAACGATACCATACGGCTGGCCAAATACTTTACCAAACAAAC
>CBIHPC010000046.1:0-30485 GCA_966211305.1 uncultured Niastella sp. | reverse complement strand
AAAATATCCCGGCCGATATGCCGGTTGACCTCATCTATAAAAGATACGATTACATCCAGGGCATTGTATGGAATGCCTACAGCTACCTGCCCGATGGTTTCGGGTGGATGGATATGGAAGCGGCTACCGACGATGCCTACCATACCAATGTAAATAACCGCTCGCATACATTCAATTATGGCGTATGGAACCAGTTCAATAACCCGGATGGCGTTTGGAGCAGTTACTTCAACGGCATTTACCAGGCCAACCTGTTTCTGAAGCGCAGGGATGAAGTAGATCTGTCATCGATCTCCAATAGTATCGTCAATAACGATTCTACGGCTTATAAACGGGCGGTAAATAACCTTCAATTCATGGTGGGAGAATGTTATTTCCTGAAAGCATTCTTCTACTTAGAACTGGTAAAGCGTTATGGCGCTGTTCCTATAATCGATCAGCCGTTGGATTATAATGAAACAGGTACCTGGCAGGGCCTGGCCAGGGATCCGGTAAACGACTGCTTTAAGTACATCGTTTCACTATGCGATCAGGCGGCGGTAATTATACCCGACAGTGTGCGTACCAGTGCAGCCACAAGCTGGTACGAATCGGGCCGGGCAACCAATGGCGCCATCAAAGCGCTTAAGGCAAGAGCCATATTGTATGCTGCCAGTCCATTGTTTAAAGATGCCGGCTCCACCTATACCTGGGCCGATGCGGCAGCTGCTGCCCACGAGGTAATAGCAATGAATATCTTTAACCTCGATGCATCGTATACCAATGTGTTCGCCGCAACCAATGCCACATCGGTGGAGGCTATTTTCTTCAAACGCTATGGCGCCCAGAATGGTTTTGAAAGAAACAATTTCCCCATGGTGTTTGAAGGAAGTAACGGGAACAGCGTTACGCCCAGCCAGAATTTTGTCGATGAGTTTGAAGTGAAGAGCGGCGCCACGGCTGCACCATTCGACTGGAACAATACAACACACGCTGCCAGTCCATATGTAAACAGGGACCCCCGTTTGGCCGCAACAGTGATTGCCAATGGCGCCACGTTTAAATCAACCACCATTCAAACCTACTATGGCGGTAACAGCGGTCAGCCAAAACTGAACGCTACTAAAACCGGTTACTACCTGGCGAAATACGTTAACCCAACTGTTGACCTGCTCAACAATACCACTACCACGCACCAGTGGATGTATATGCGGTATGCCGAAGTTTTACTGAACTATGCAGAAGCAATGTATAACGCCTATGGCGCTGCCGGCGATCCGTTAGGTTATGGTATGACGGCCTTACAGGCGATCAACAGGGTAAGAAACCGCAGTTCCATGCCTGCGCTTACCGATATAACGCCCGATGCCATTGTGCATGAGCGCAGGGTAGAACTGGGTTTTGAAGGGCATCGCTGGTGGGATGTACGCCGGTGGAAAAAAGGAAGTGTTTTCGCCAACCCGGTTAGAAGCATTTCCATCACACTCAACGGGGCGAATTTTGTATATACGCCATCAAAACTGGAGGACAGGGTATTCGATCAGTCGAAAATGAACTGGTATCCCATTCCGCAAAGTGAGATCACCAAAACCGGCTGGGAGCAGAATTCGGGCTGGTGAGAAGGCTGAAGGCTGAAGGCTTAACGCTGAACGCGAATACAGGTCGCGGCCTTCGGCCTTGCGCTTTGTGCCTTGAGCCTTCCGTCGTTTTAACACTCTTAAAATCATGATCATGAAGTCATCAATGAATTTCAAAATATACAAACTCCTGGTTCCTTTGGCCCTCGGCGTATTTGTCGTTTTCGGTTGTAAAAAGGAATCGAATAACAGTTATGAAGAATATGCACCGGTTGACAGCCTCGCTGCCACGTTTACGGTAACCCCGGTGCCGGGCAACGATACCAAATTTGTTATCACCAACACCACAAAAGGCGGCTGTGTTGGTACAAGGTGGGATGTAGGCAAAGGGAATGGCGCTGCCATGGGTAAAACATCGGATACTGTTTTTTATCCCCTCGCCGGCACATACACTATAAAAATGCAGGCGCTCGATAAACGCGGCAATTTATATAGTGCAACACCTGCCAGTGTAACCACTACTAAAAACGATCCTGCATACGATAATTTGATCAGGGGTGGAAAAATGGATGCAGGCGACGATCAGTTCTGGGGCAGGTACGATGCACAGACCAACAAGATCGTGTGGACGCTGGCCAACAATGCCTATACAGCCACCACGGCTACCAAACCGGTAACGGCTTCGGTTAATGGCGGCATTTACCAGGCGGTGCAGGTGGTGGCCAATAAAACCTACCGGTTCACCATGAACGTATCGTATGGCGCGCCGCAGGATGCCTGGCTGGAGTTATACTTTGGACAGGCGGTACCCACAGACGGAAAAGATTATACCGATAATAAAAAGCTCGGACTGATCAACTGGGGTACCTGGACCGCCTTCAACGGCACCAGAACGGTGGATGTGGTGTTTGGTGCAGGCGGAACAATTTATACGGTGATCAAGATGGGTTGCAATGCGCCAAACGGCCATTTTAGTACACCGGGCATAAGTATCACGAATGTCGATTTCCGGCGAATACAGGAGTGAGGGGGAGTTGACCAGTTGACCAGTTGACGAGTTAACGAGTTATTATACGCAGAGAATACGCAAGCAGTAGTTAAAACAGAGCCGCCCGGTTCCCCGGAGCGGCTGTTTTTTGTGGCTAACGGATATAAACGCATTGTTAAAATGTTATTTCTGAAACCGTTAACCTAAACCGGCCTGATTGTTTCCAGTCAAATTACAGCCATACGTTTATTAATGTTAAAATCATTAACATGAGAGTTATTACTACATACCTGCTAGCTATTGTCATAATCTTTTCTGCATGTACAACCACAAGAGAGGTCAGCGAACCGGAGTTCAGGGATATCGGAGCGGTGCGGCTCATTGATGTAGGGGTGTTCAAAACCACCGCGGGCGCTGAAATGATCTATTACAATCCGAACAATTTCGGTATTCAGCTGGCTGCTGCAAGAGGTGACATGTACGTCGACAATGTTTACTTTGGAAGTTTCCAACTCGATCAGGGCGTACAGGTTAGAAAGAACTCCGAGTTTATACTGCCGGTAACCATTAAGATCGACAATATCAACGCACTGAAGAACCAGAGCGATATTTACAAAAAGAAAGAAGCGCTGGTGCGTATCGAAGGCCGGGCTTTTGTAAAGAGGTCAGGGTTTTCAAAAGAAGTTCCTATCAAATACGAACAAATGCAGAACCTCGACCGCCTGCGGGCCATTGTTTCTAAATAATACATCTTTCTTTGCAGGTAAGCCGCTATTTTAACAGTAGCGGCTTTTTTTATTACCCCAGGTTACCCAACCCTTTTTTAAACCCCGTTGTACTAAGGCTACAAACACATCTTATATGAAAAAAGTATTACTCGTAGCAGCCTTTACATCTGTTTTATTTTCATGTCAGAAATCGGGTGATGACAAACCACAGTTCTCCAGGCAGGACTTTTATGGTAAGTATAAAATAACCACGCTTATCTTTCAGACAAAGGGCAAGCCAGACCAGGACCTGCTTGCTTCATTGCCCGATTGTACTCAGGATGATCTGCTCGTATTCGCAGCCGATTCAATATTCAAAACCGAAGATGCAGGGGTATCATGCGGCCAAACCGAAGAAGAGCCGCCAACTACCTGGTTCATCAAAGGGAACCGGATCAATATCGATGGGGTAGAAAGCGAGATCGTATCATTTGATAAACACACGCTGGTTATAAACACACCGATGGTGTTCTTTGGGGTTCAGGGCACGGTACTGGAAACGCTTGAAAGGCAATAGTAGCCGCTGGTGGATGCCTTACGGCTTTACAATTTTATTATTTTTATTTTGCCGTCCCTGCCGGTATAAGCATTCAAAAATGAAGACATTCTTAATTACCTTAATATTATTCTCAACAACCCTGCCTTCGTCTGCACAGGACATGGCAGGGCTCGATATGACATTGCAGCCTTATACTATCTCCGGCCACTATAAACTGTTTAAACGGAACCTCCGTTTTGCAGGTTATAAAACCCATAGGATCCGGCGCCATATAGCTTCCTGGTTTTCTTTCGGTACGCTGAATGTCAAAAGTGAGATCCTGAAAATAGGCAGGGTGCACTTATACAAAAAAAGTAAAACCAGGTCGGTAGATATTTTTTCCTTCAACCTTACAACAGATTCGGGTATTGTGAGCCGTACGGAATGCCGCGCTGTGCTGCGGAAGAATGAAACCTTCAGTTTATTCAGGCCAAAGGACTCTGCATTCTTCAAAATAAATAATGTTGATTTCCTTGAAGCGCGTATACAACCAGGCCGGGATACCGCTCATGTATGGTACATGGCTGCAGCTAATCTCAATGGGAGTGAAGAGGCGGAACAACAGGGTATCATCAGGTGTGGCGACAAAGAAATCCGCTTTATAAAAACAACCCGTTTGCTGCGCGATGAACCGGTAGGAAGGGACAATATGAAAAGCCTGTTCACTTCACTCAATATTGTTTATCTCTTTACCTGGAACGATGAAGATGTGGCGGCGGTTAGCTTTAAACTGATGGATAAAAAGTTTTGGTGCCGCGAAGATCTCGATACCGAAATAAAAACAATTATTGCCAGTGCTGCCAGCCTGCTGTGCCTGAGAAATGACCTGTATTATTAAAGTGCATATGACATGAATAAATTACTCCCTGTTATAATCACCGCTCTGTTGTATACCTCATGCAAAGGCATCAGTATGAATATAGCGGTTCCGGATAAGTTTGCTGAAAATGCTACCCAAATGAAGGTATCGGGTTTGACCGGCCGCAAAAAACAACAACTGGCATTTGGTAATTATCAAACCTCCAAAGCAAAAGCGGGTTGGTTTTCCGCCACCGGTCACGATCGCAAATCGCATATCACTACAGAAGAACGGCTGCTTAGGGTTTTCAATGTTTCGCGCGATAATCTTACCACAAACTCCAAAAACAAATACCAGTATACCATCCGCGATGGTAACCTGGTGGCGGAAGTATATTGCCAGGAAAAAGCAAGCAGGGAAGAAGTGACTATGAAAACCCGCCTCGGTGAATTTGGGCGGACAAAGAATTTCCAGTATTCCTTCTCGGCGGCCATTTTGCCACAAACTGTAAAGAACGAGCAATGGCAGTTGGTGTTTTACAATAACTATGACAGAAGGAAAGATACAGCGCGCAGGTTCTGGGACCGTCCGTACATTGAGCGGGAAGGCTATGTGACCAATGGCGCGATCCGGATCGATATCCGCCCCATCATAACCGCTAAGGTGGTAGACAAAGACGGAAAAGAAACCAAAACACTGATGCCGCTGTTGATGGCTTACGAATTGAAAATAGCCGGTGGTTTAATTGGGATCATAGATGTGTTCAAAAACAACGTGTGGATCTATAACGATCTGGATGAAGACATGAAACTGATAATAGCGGCTGTTTCATCGGCGATACTGATGCGAAGACTTGATGAAAGCAAAATATAATTGAGCCTGCAGGATACTGACATATCATTACTGGTTGAAGGGTGCAAAAGAAATGAACGTAAAGCGCAGGAAGCGTTGTACAGGCATTTTTATCCTTTTGCGGCCACTATTGCCCTGCGTTATGTAAAGAATAATGACGATATGGCCGATGTAGTGAGCCAGGCTTTTATTAAGCTGTTTAAAGCGCTACCCACATTCGATACAAAGCGCGGAACGTTCCATGCATGGTTCAAAACGATCGTAATAAACGAAGCGCTTAACCACATAAAAGCCCATTCAAAATATACCGTTAACCATGAAGTGGCCGATGCAGAGGATATAACTGTAGACAATACCGCACTGGATAGAATGTCTGCCGGTGAAATAATGAATATGATCCAAAAGCTGCCGCCCGCAACCCATGCCGTTTTTGTTTTGTATGTAATGGAAGGCTACAACCATAGAGAGATAGCCACGCAGTTAAATATCAGTGAAGGAACCAGTAAATGGCATTTAAGCGAAGCCAGAAGATCGCTAAAACAACAGATAGAACAAAACAAGACATAAGTTTCAATGGATCTTTTACCAACATACGAGCTATTGATAGCGGAAAAGCTGGAGGGAATAGTAATTCCCGACATGGCTGATGCTATCTGGGTCCGCATAGAGGCCGCGCTCGATGTGGAGATGCCTTTAATTGATCCACTGGCACCTTCCGGTAAACCTTTTTATAAAGACCCTGCCGTATGGATTAGCGCAGGTGTAATAGCCATCATTATCGCATTGTTCTTATTATTCCGAAGCTGGAATGCAGCCCCATTTCCTGAAAGGGATCTGCCGCGGCGGACTGAACCAGCTATAAAACCGGAAGCTATAAGACCTGATTCAGTAAGTAACCGCGGGCGCAAACCACCTGAGAGGGAAAAACCTGTGCGAAAAAATATCAGGTCTACAGGCAGTAGGCAGGCTGTGGATAACACGGCAGCTGGCAGACCTGTTGAAGCGAAAATGGATTCCTTATTAAAAACGCAACCGGCTGTTATAGTACCGCCCGCTATTAAAGTGCCTCCGCCGGGCACAATGACCCCTCCTATGATATTAAAGCCCAAAAAGTATGGCGTGGAAGTGTCGGATTCCGATTACAGGTTTAAAACTAAACCGAAGGATTGAGGCGCCGCCAATATTTTAATCCGGAAAAAAAGTTCTTCATCATGTCCCCATTTTCAATACCCGATCGTCATACTGCAAACAACGATCAAAAACATGAAAAGGGCATTACACATTATTTCCAGCGGCCGGGGCAGGCAGTCGTATAGCCGGGGGCTTAGCTCGGCGATCATTCAAAAACTTATCGATAAAAAGGAGATCGGTACGGTGGTGGAGCGCGACCTGAGCAAATCACCGCCGCCGTTATTAGATGAAGCATTGGTTGGGGAGTTCTATAAACTTCCGGAAATGATCGACACAAAGGGAAAGCTATTGCTTACTTATGCCGACACCATTTTCAACGAAATGAAAGCGGCCGATATCATCGTTATCGGCACGCCCATGTATAATTTCGGTATCTCCGGCCTGTTGAAAGCCTGGATCGACCAACTGGTGCGCGCAGGGATCACTTACAGGTACAATGCAGATGGCACCAGAACGGGTTGTTTATTGAATAAAAAAGTATATTTAGCCGTAGCATCAGGCGGAAGATTATCTTACTGGCCTGAAGCGTACGAGTTTGCAGAATCTTATATAAAAGCGGTATTCAGCGCCTATACAGGCATTACCGACGTTCGCACCTACCGCGTGGAGGGTACCGCTGAACAGCATTTTACAGTGAATTACGAAGAAATAATCCAAAGCATTTAACTACAGCATATGAAAGAGTTTATGTTAATTTTCAGGTTGAAAGAGATGGAGGACTTTAAACCCACGCCTGAACAGATCCAGGAACGGCTGAACTGGCTGGCCGGCATTGCCGCACAAAATAAACTGGTTGACCAGGGCAATACGCTGTCGCCGTTTACAGGAAGCGCCAAAACCGTACGGCCCGGCGATGTGGTTACTGATGGGCCGTACACTGAGATAAAAGAATTTCTTGTGGGTTATATTATCGTTCGCACCGAAACCATCGATGAAGCGGTGGAGATGGCTAAAGAAAACCCGATCTTCAAAATTGGCGGAAACATAGAGGTACGGGAAGTTATAAAACGTAAGTGAAACTGGGCGAAAAACAATTACATGGTAACGAGCTGTTGAGTGAGCTCTTCAGGCAGGAATACGGCAGGATGATCGCTGTATTGTGCCGTCATTTCGGGTTGAAACATATTGAGATCGCTGAAGATATTATTGGAGATACATTTTTGAAGGCTTCTGAGAACTGGTCTGGCAACGGTGTGCCGGAAAACCCGGCTGCCTGGTTGTATACCGTTGCCAAAAACAACGCCAAAGATCACCTGAAACGCGTAACGCTTTTTGAAACGAAAATAGCGGGCAATCTCAAACCCGATGCATCGGCGCCTGAACCCGTTTTTGAGTTCGCGGACGGGCAGGTCAGCGATAGCCAGCTGGCCATGATCTTTGCGGTCTGTGATCCCGGCAATTCAATGGAAAGCCAGATCTGTCTCGCCCTTCAGGTCCTTTGCGGTTTTAAGGTGGAGGAAATTGCCAATGCATTTCTGACAAGTGTCGAAACCATCAAAAAACGCCTGCAACGGGCAAAGGCCGGTTTGCGAAACAGCAATTTTCAGATCAGATCATTAAGCGGGCCCGATATTGCCGCCCGCCTCGATACGGTGCTGAAAACCCTGTATCTCTTATTCAATGAGGGCTATTTCTCGAAAACAAATGATCAACTGATCAGGAATGAATTGTGCGCCGAAGCGATAAGACTGACATTGGTGCTTACGGAAAACCCGCTAACCGGTACCGTGCAAACCAAGGCGCTGCTGGCCCTCATGTGTTATCAAAGTTCACGGCTTAAGGCACGTACCAGCCACAGCGGCGAAATAGTTCTTTTTGACGAACAGGACCAGAACTTATGGGATAAAGACCTCATCGAAAAAGGCAATTACTATTTTGTAAATGCCTGTCGGGGAAACCAGGCATCGAAGTATCACATAGAAGCAGGCATTGCTTACTGGCATACCAACCCGTTGGCTGTAAATAAATGGCAGCATATTCTGCAATTGTATAACCAGCTTATCCTTATCGAGTATTCGCCGGTAACGGCATTGAACAGGGCTTTTGCCATTGCAAAAGTGTATGGCCATGAGAATGCTATCCGGGAAACCGCGAAGCTGAAATTGACTAATAACGACCAATACCACAAATTATTGGGTTTTCTATACGAAACGACAGACCCCGGTGAAGCGATCGGTCATTACCGCAAAGCAGTTCAGCTTACCAAAGCAAAAGCGGCAAAGCGCGTTTTGGAGAAAAAGATAGAACAGTTAAAGAATAAGAATAGCGGGTGATCGCCTGTACTGTAGGCACGACGAAAAGCCCCGTTCCGGGTAAACGGAACAGGGCTTTTTAATCTGCTGCTTATTGAGAAATAATGAACGGATGCGATGTAACGCCATTTCCCTGTTTTACCACCAGGATCGCCATTCTGTTTTTCAACACTTCACTATCAAGGGGTATAGATGCCGTGTGTTTCCCTTTCCTGCCATCTACATTTACTGTTTGCAAAATTGAGCCATTCACCGTTACTATTTGTAAAACGGTTTTTCCTTCATTGTTTAATTCGTAATCTACCTTCATTGTGCCCGACTGTATGCTTGTTCTTACCAGCGGTGAATTGGCGTTTTGCACTTTACCGCTCAAATCGGGGATATCGCTGGCAGGTACATCGCTTTCGGGTGTAAACGTCCTGGCTGTTGTTGATGAGCAGTAGTTAAGACCGATGCGCAGTTTGGGGCGTCTGGTGGCATCGGCATTGTCGCTGCTGGCAAACAACATAGATCTGTAATAACTTTCCGTTTGCAGCCTGATGCAAAAGCCGTAACGCTGTGCAGGTGGTAAATTGATGATGTCCTGTACCAGGGCGGTAATGTTCAGGTCAATAACATGATAGTTCCATTGTACGCCGCCCGAACCGGGTAAGGTAACCTGGTTGGTAGTGGTTGTGGAGGGCTGTGTATTCCATGTTACCGTATTCTCGGCCCATGGCGAAGTTATGCGTTGAACATAACATGCATTGGCGCCATAACTTCCCAATGAAATGGCAGCAGATGAAGGAACGCCATATAATGAAAGGTAAGCATAAGATACCGTGGTTCCCTGCGGTATGGATTGCAGATCGGCAAAATCGATCAATGATCTCAGGTAACCCACCTGTCCCGAAAAGGTCCAGGCGGCAGACACCAACTGATCGGTTGAGCCATAGTTGGTATTGGCATATGCAGGCGAACCATTAACGGTTTGAACCCTGGTGTCTATACCACGGCAGGCATCAGGTTGAAAGGTCATTTCGGTTTGTGTTACCTGGCTATAAGCGGTAGCGGATATCAGCATGGCAAGCATGCACTGGAGCATTGTTTGATTTACTTTTTTCATACAATAATAGTTCAGTGTTGGTTTAATGATGTTCGTCTAATAAAGTGTAAATAATAGTCGATCTGGTTGTTACATTTTTATGATTTTAAGGTTAATAATAGGCATCGTATGCACATGCAGGGGCAGCAGGATGCCGTTACTGCCGGTAAAGTATTCCTGCAGGTAATATGATGGTATAGGATCAACCTATACGGCAGGGTGTATGCTTATGAAATTGACTTTTAACAGTGGAGAACGATTCTTAACAGTGGAGAATACTTGTTTGTCCGGATTCCCGAAGGGTGAATGTGGTGATATAGTGTTTTCGGGTTACGTGTTTTTGGTATAACGCTAACAAACATATACAAAAGCAGTGAATTGGCAAAATGCAGCGTTGTTTTCATGAAAATATTCTAAATAAAAAGGCTGCCTCTAAAATTGCTTTTTGAGACAGCCTTTCCTGCGGTTAAAAGATATTCCCTAATTAAATATTTCATTCATTTCTGTTAAAATAAGCGGCATGCCGTCTGTGACCACAAGGGTATGTTCGTGCTGCGCCATATAACCGCCTTTATTGCCCACCATAGTCCACCCATCTTTAGCGTCTACCGCATATATAGAAGCGGTAGAAATAAATGTTTCGATAGCTACAACCGAATTCTTTTTAAACCGCCGCATATCCTGCCGGTTCCTGTAGTTAAGCAGTTCGGTGGGTTCTTCGTGTAACCCTCTTCCAACGCCATGGCCGCCCAGGTTTTTAATTACCTTAAAACCTCTTTTTTTTGCTTCGGTTTCCATCAGGTGCCCTATGTCGGCGATTTTTACGCCGCCGCTGATATGGCTGATCGTTTTTTGCAGGATCTCTTTTGACGCATTCACCAGTTGCTGATGCTGATGAATGTCGTTACCCAATACGAATGATCCGCCGTTATCGGCCCAAAAGCCGTTCAGTTCGGCTGATACATCGATATTGATCAGGTCGCCTTCTTTTAAAATTCGTTTAACGGAAGGAACGCCATGACAAAATTCATTGTCAACACTGATGCAGGTATAACCCGGAAAACCGTATGTTTTGTAAGGCGCCGACTTTGCACCAAAGCGGGCCAGTATGGTAGCCCCGAACTCGTCCAGTTCTTTGGTGCTCATTCCCGGTTGGGCATACTCCCTCATTTCCTTCAATGTATATGCAACCGCTTCACTCACTTTTTGCATTCCGGCCAATTCAGCTTCTTTTGTTATAGACATATGCTTTTTCTTCTTAATTGCTATAAAAATATTCAGTCTATAAATATAGAATTTATTGATGAGATAACTTCCTTTCCGGTGTTTATTAATGGGCAGCTCTTCCCCCCGTGGATTTGGAAGTATAGATCAGTTGTACCACGCCCGATTTGAAGACCTTTGTTCCGGCCAGTACGAGGTTGAGCCTGGCAGAAATATCAAACAAGGGTTTGCCCGCGCCTAATGCTGTGGGATGAACAGAGATCATATATTCATCTACCAGGCCGTTTTCTATAAACGTGGTGATCAGTTTGGCGCCGCCATAAAGCCAGATATCTTTACCGGGCTGGTTTTTTATCTTTTCCACCTGGCTTACCACGTCGGTGCTAATGAAGGTGGCCTTATCATCCGCTCTTGCCTGGCTTGAGAAAACGAATTTATTCTTCGACTGTATGGCCGCGGAGATCTGTTTCTCCATCTCCGGTGCCGATGCATCGGGAAGGTAACTGCCCCATAGGTCATAACTCACGCGTCCATAGAAGATGGTGTCAATAGATTCCAGAAACCGATCGAAATGCATATCTTCCTCCAGTATGCACCAGTCCACCTCGCCATTGGCTCCTTCAATAAAGCCATCTAACGTGGTGGCTAAATTCAGTATTATCTTTCTCATTGGGCAAAGGTAATATTGGCTGGCCGAAATATCCATGTTTAAAAACAATAAGTTGCAGATGATGAAAATATGAAATGAGACAAATCAACAAAAAGTTGAACAGATGGTGCATTTCCTATTCGTTTACTTTGAACTGTCATAATTTCATTTAACTGCCTGCTCATTAAATCAACGATTGCTATATGAGAGAAGAATTGTTTCTTACAACCGGCTTCGCCGTCGCATTACTCGCGGTTGGCTGCCTGAAATCCATTTCGGATGCTACCACACCCGGAAACGTACCGGAAAATGATCAGCGAAAAGTGTCAGTTGAGGCTGCGCCGCCGCTGGGTACGCTGATAGATAGTGCGGTTTACCGTATCCGTGGTCTTTCTTCATTACCGGGTGGGCCCGTAGTTGAAGTTACCGGGAACACTACCGCCGACAATGCCCAGATCCAGCAATGGTGGTGGTTTCCCAACAACGGCCAGAAATGGAAGCTCATAAAAACCGACGCTACTTATTATAAGCTGGTGAATGTAACCAGTAACAAATGCCTTCAGTCTCCCTCATCCACTTCGGGCGACATCCTGCGGCAGGGAACCGATAATGGTTCCGATGCGCAACGCTGGGCAATTGCTTATACCGGCAGCAACAATGTGTTCACCCTTACCAACAAGGCAACCGGTATGAAAATGGTGGTGGACCCTGAAAGTAATACCCCCGGCGCCAAGATCAGGCAGAAAAGCAGTATAACGGGCACACAGGACCGTTTTGAATTCCGTAACCTCAATTTCCAAAACCCTATAAACAATAACGGCCGTCCCGACCCGTTCGTAGCGCAAAAAGACGGGTTTTATTATTTCCTGTCTACCAAAGGCAACAGGATCACCATTACAAAAACGCCTTCCATGTCGTTACTGGCGGCCATGCCCGAAACCCTTGTTTTTACGCCGCCTTCCGGTACGAATTATTCCTCCAATCTATGGGCGCCCGAATTATTTTTCCTCTCGGGCAAGTGGTATATTTATTTTGCCGCCGACAATGGTAATGATGAGAATCACCGCATGTTCGTACTCGAAAATCCCAATGCAGACCCCACTACCGGAACCTGGACGTTCAAAGGAAAAATATTTGACTCAAGCGATCAATGGGCTATCGATGGTACGGTGCTTACCATTGGTACCCAAAATTATTTCGTATGGTCGGGTTGGGAAAATGTAGCTACCAAGTACAAACAATACATTTACCTGGCCACTATGTCGAACCCATGGACGATAAACGGCCCCCGCATTCAGATATCTGCGCCTGTCAATACCTGGGAGCGGCATGAACCTTCCTCATTGGGCGCCGGTGTTAACGAAGGCCCCATAGCGCTGCGTAAAGATGCCAATAGCCCGGTCTTTATTATTTACTCTGCCAGCCGTTACAGCAGCGACAATTATTGCCTGGCGCAAATACAATTGAAAAGCGGCGGTAATCCCACCGTTGCAGCCGACTGGATCAACAAAAAGCAGGTGTTCGTAAGAAACGACGCCAACGGGGTATATGGCCCGGGCCACAACGGCTTTTTTACCAGTAGTTATACCGATGGCAACGGGGTGTTGCGCACCGAGAACTGGTTTGTATACCATGCACGCAGTGTACCTAACACCACCAATGGAGCCAGAACGCCGAGAATGCAGCAATTGACCTGGAACGCAGATGGATCACCGAATTTTGGTACCGCTGCCGCTACAGGTGTAAACACGCCCATTCCGATAGGCGACTGATCGCCATATTATGGCCCTGGAGGTATTGAACGCCGGGCCCGCTAAGAAGTGAAGTACAGATTCATCCCGCATGTAGGCCATTAACGACCAGGGAGCGGAGATTTTGATATTATTTTATGATTTCAAATAAAAACGCCTTGTAAATAAAGATTTACAAGGCGTTTTATTTTATTTTGCCTGTCAAACCTGATCATTTATGATGGATACAATCAGTAATACCGTAACCCTTCGCTTTCTTGCAGAACCCTCAGATGTTAACTTCGGCGGCAAAGTACATGGAGGCGCTGTAATGAAATGGATTGACCAGGCAGGGTATGCCTGTGCAGCCAACTGGAGCGGACAATATTGTGTAACGATCTACGTGGGTGGCATCCGTTTCTTCAGGCCCATTTCTATTGGCGATATGGTGGAAATTACCGCTACTATTATTTATACCGGAAATTCAAGCATGCATATCGCCATTAATGTGCAGGCAGGTAACCCGCGGCGTAAAGACAAGATAAAAACCACTCACTGTGTTATGGTATTTGCGGCAGTGGATGATAATGGCAAAACAGTATCGGTACCGAAGTGGGTGCCTGAAACACCTGCGGCTATCGAGATGGAGAATTATGCCAAAAAGTTGATGGCACTAAGACAGAATATTGAAGATGAGATGAAGCCGTATATGTAGGGTATACTTTGTTGCAATATTCAAAAATCAGAATCATTAATAAATGCCGGGTTTGTCCATTATAGCTGGTTGTAATGGCGCAGGTAAAACCACTGCGAGCGGAATTTCCAACTTGTTGAAAAATTGGGCTGTAATTGACAACATGGACGCAGTACCAAACATTATAGCAAATGGATCCGGGACAGGGAATAAAATGATCTTACATCCCGATCTTTGGAGCATCTTTTCAAAAGCAATCAAAAGTTATGGAAGATATTAGCTTTTACCTTGATGAATTTTCCGGGAAGATGGTAGAGGGATTGAGAATGGCCGTTAAAAAACTTGTAGAAACAAGGGCTAAAATGGATGAGGAGCTGGTCATTAGAGATAAAGACGGGCAAGTGAGGTCGGTTCCGGCAAAGGACCTGCTTCACATTGTTGAAAAGTATTGAACTTCAAATTCATTGCCAATAAAAAAGCCTGTAAAGTTGATTTACAGGCATCGGGTAAAATATCTCGCCTACCAATCTGATTTTATCTGATACTCACTTACCGAAACCAGGTTGCCATCAAACAATGTTTTATTAAGCGATACGATCGCCTGGCGGGCCTCAATTTCAACAGGCATTTCGATTATTCCATTACGTTTTGAGCGGCCGGTCAATTTGTCTCTTGTCACCTCTGCCGATGATACGCTGCCAAAAGAGGAAAATAATCTTCGTAGATCACGATCCTCGGTATTCATACTCAGATTAAATATTTGTATGTTCATAGTTGCTATTTATTGGTAATATTATTCAGGCCGCAGCCATCGTTTTCAATGACTATAATATAAATAAATTCCGCGTAACCAGTTAAAAACCGACAATTCGCTTTTTGTTTCGAAAGGCAGTTGAGTTGTAATCAGTTCTTCGATCTGGAGCCCATCGGTAACCGTCAGTTTGCCCAGCGATTTACCGAAATAGTTGATAATTAACAATACCTGGTGGCCGTTAAGGGGGTTAAAAGAGCGCCGGTCGGGTTCATTGTTTTCCATGGAATGATTCAGCCTGATCGCCCAATCGTAATGCTTTTTTTGTAAGTGTTCTTTTAAAAATATCATAGTTTCTTTTAAAGACTGCGAATTGACCAGGTAAAGTGTGTTGACAAGAAGAAGAAAGGTGGGAATAACACAATAGACAGTCAATAGTGAAAGATATGACTATTTGCGGTAACGAGCTAATTTATTATTTGTAATGGCTGGCAAACACACTTCTAAATGTAAGACTTTAATCAAATAAGTGCTTCCTGCCCAGACGAATATCTGGCAGAATGACTGCTTTTTTCTTTTTCGAAGCCCGGTTCGAAGCGGTGCAGCCAAATGCCGGGCCGTTTATCTTAAGCGAGGTTGTTATGCACCCGAAAGGCAAAGCACCGCATGCCGGTTACGGTTTATAAACGGCGTTACCCGGTTTGCCTGAAATTGTTGGGTTTTCAGGAACCAGAATTCAGGTACTACCTTGCTTTTATCTGACATATATTCAAGATGGAACGTTTTTCCGGCGGTGCTGATCTCCACGGACGACTGCGGCATATTGATGCGGTACGATGTATGAACCAGTATTTTTTGTGTAAGAAATGTGGTGTTGCCGGCTGTGGTAACAAGAAAACCATTTTTTGTGTAAGTGAGGTTGATGACCTCGCGGCAATTCAACTGGCGGGCGGTTAACGTAAGGTCATCAAATACCCCCGCTACATCAGCAGGCGTTGTTTCTTCATCGTGAATGATCAGCATTTCTGCAGCTACCGTTTTTTGTGATGCCAGTGCCAAAGCGGGTGATGCCAGCAGCGCGGGGAACAATAAACCGGTATTATATAAAAAATCGCGTCGGCGCATAGTAAGTGTTTAATCTTTAAGAGAAGGGCATTGTCACGCCGGGGCATGACAATGCCTGTTTTTTTTATTTAACTAATTTATACGTATAAACCTGTCCGTTGAATTGCACCGTAAGAACATACATGCCCTGCACAAGGTTATCGATTCCCGTAACAGGAATAACGGATGGGCCTTTCGGAACGTTCATGTTTTGGGTTTTCAGAATTTGTCCGGTAATATCGGTAAGCCTGATGGCAACGCGGGTCGCTTCCGGCATTTGGATCCTCACCTTTAACTGGCTTGTAAACGGATTGGGCGTTACGCTCACCATGGGCGAACCGGATGGTTGTAAGGGCAGCGTAACAATAGTGCTGTATTCTTTTTCGCCTGTGGTGCTTACTATTTTCAGGCGGTAATAAACCTGCGATGAATGTAACAGGGCGGCATTGTAATCGGTAAGGCTGTAATACTGAACACCATGTCCGTTATTGCCGGCTACTTTGCCGATGGTAGTAAACGTTTGTCCATCTACGCTTCGTTCTACCTCAAAATAGTCGTTGTGCATTTCGCCTTCTGTTTTCCATTGTACCAGCGCATCGCTGTTGTTTAACCGGGCGTTGAAAGCAATTAAATTAACAGGTAGCACGCTGGTAGCTGTTTGTAAAATAAATCCGCTGAAACCGGTAACATCGAACGTTATTTCCCAGCGGCTCGCTGTTGCATTCCACACAATATTGGCGTCTGCCGGATCAATAAGCGTTGCCCCCGAAGTATAAGAACCGGGTAATCCCGTTCCGTCGTTGCTGCTGCCTGCATATTTTCCTATGCGCACATTGGTTATGCCCAAATTATCGGCTGGCCCTGTGGGTAAATTAAGCGTACTGCCGGGTGCGGCGTTGAACGCATCAAATTCGGCCTGGGTAAAATACAACGTAACCGTTGCGGTGGCGGTAGCGGCATTTGTTGCAGGGGTTATTTCATAATGCCTTGCAACAAATGGCTGGCCGGCAAATGAAGGCACTGAAGGTTCGACCCAAACGCGGCTGGTGACATTGCCACTGACCGCACTGGCGCCCGAAGGAACTATTTTAGATATAATGGCACAGCCGCTGAAGAATACATTGTTGCCCGTAGTTATGGTTTGGGTGGCTGAAACGCCGGTAGTTGGTAAGGTGCTTGCATTGGCGGTAAGCAGCGCGCCATTGCTGTTCACGGCGCCACAGGTATTGGTAATAACCGCCCTGTAATAACGGCCACCGAGGCCTGTGTTATTTGATATGGTGAGGCTCGCTGTATTCACACCGCTGTATACGCCTGTGTTGGTAAGGGTTACCGGTGAAGTAAAACCGGCATTGGCGCTTTCCTGCCATTGATAGGTTAAGGCGCCGGCGCCCGAGGCGGTTACATTAAAAATAACCTGTGAACCACTGCAGGTTGTTGAGTTGCCGGGATGCGATGAAACGGTGACCGGGTCAGTTAACGTAAATGTTGAGTGGCCTGAAGTGCTGCCGATAGGGAAGGCGGTATTTTGAAGTGTCCAGCTACTGCTGGTATTAACAGCTGTTGACAAACCCGTTGTACTACATGCGGACACGTTGGTAGTTAATTTACCATTATCGGGTTCTACTATCGTGCCTGTTGTTGCAGGAAGCGCTGCCTGTGACATCAACACCGCATTTACACCATTGCTTAAACCGGACGGAACACTACTTTGACCGGGGCCGGTGGGTGAAGCGCCATCCCAGTTGGTATAGTCAGTAACGCCCGTTTCAATATTGGCATGAATGGCCGCAATAAAACGGCGGGTGGTATTATCAAAAGCGCCGGCCGGCCCGGCTGCCGGACCGGTTTGATAGGCAAGTACCTGGTCGCCGGCTGTTGACATTTCCATATAGTTGGCGCCGCTTTCCGTAGTCACCACACCGATGGTAGCAGTGCCGGCTTCTGTAGTGTAAGCGTTCCAGCTTACAACCGGGTCAACGAAGCTGCTGATAAAATAAATTTCGGTTCCGAAGGCAATACCCCCCGCTGGTACCACCCATTTTATAGTGCCCTCCGTTGAGGCAATAAAATCATTGGCGCTGGAGCTCCAGCCGCGGTCGGTAAAATAAATTACCGTACCGGCTGCCAGCCCGCCGCTTTTCAGTATAACGATCGAAAACCGGTCTTCGAAATTCGTTGTACCGCCAAACAGGGTATTGGTGAGGTCAAGATCGCTTTGATAACTTACAAAAGCAATATCGCCGGCTGCGAGGTTATTCTGCGCCCGCGCGCCGGCTGCCGTAAGCAGCAGGAGTGGTATAAAGGCGCTTATAATTTTGTAGATCTTTTTCATGTATAAAGGTTTGTTAGTGCATTTTATTTTAGATACACAGATATGTATTGTGCCAGCCCGACAATGCCGAACCGGGTACCTGCGCCATCATTTCCTTCCATGCCGGGCCGGGGTCTTCAACCGTTTCTTCCACCTTTATAGTCATCGCGGCTGTAGCGCTTACCAGGTAGGCCGGGCCTGTTACTGCATAATTGTTATTCAAATGCAGTTTTCCCCTCGGGCTTTGGATGGGTAGTTGTTGTAACCGTTCAACGGCTTCCATTACCGAAAGGCCGGCGGCTTTTTGGTGTAAATAGTTAGTGACGAGTAAGGCGGTTTCCCATCCCTGTAATGAGAACAGGTTGGCTTCCCGGTTACACTCTTTTTTAAAAGATGCTATAAAATCCTGGTTCGCTGAGTTGGATAATGTTGGCGTCCATCCTGTATACCCTTTAATCTGTTTTACAAAAGGAGTAGCATCGGTGAAATCGCCGGGTGCGGTATCGAACAGCATCGGCGAGCCAAACAAATGCAGGTTGTGTTGTTGTTGCAAAGGGGCTATCTGCTCGTAAAAACACCGGGCCATATCGCCGCTATAAAGACAAAGCAATGTATTTATTGCCGGGTTGTTTTGGAGGAAAGCCGCCAGGGAGCTGATATTGAACGTTTCTTTTTTTAACTGGCTTATAAAGTTGAAGCATATTTCACCACCGGCCATTTCATGCGCATTTACCATGGCATGGCAATGCTGATAACCGCCATCATAAAACGAAGTGGCCATGATGGTCTTTTTATGTTCCGGCAACCGGCCACACCATTGCCCGGTCATGAATGAATACAGGCTGTCGTTCAGTGAATGGTAAATGGTATTGCTAAAGCTGGTTGATGAATTGGGGTAGTTTGCTCCTGCGTTGGTGATGACCAGTAACTTTCCGGCTGCGGCAATAAGGGGAGACAGTTTTTTAGCAATGTGGTCATCTGCATAAGCAATCACTACATCAACATCATCGGTCAGCAAAAACTTTTCTGCCTGTGTATAAATATCATTTTCATTCAATCCATACCCAATAGGAAAATTATGCAGCGCCAGGTCGTGCATTCCGTGATATTTAAAACAGGAACGAACGCCCCGGGTAAAGTCTATTCCTATGGAGGGGTACAGGGTTGAACCCGGTAAAAGCATTCCAATAGCCGGCATATTCTTTTTTGGTTGGGTATTCAGGTATTTATTTTATGAACGTGGAGGATAAGAACCCACCATACAAATAATATAGTTCAATGCCAGAACGGGTTGTATGTTGTGTATCGGCTGCGAACCTCCTGTTGCGGCTACACTCAGGTTATGCTGCATGGCAGGCATTGTACTGTTGTTGGTAGCAGTTGCATACATCTCTGTGGCCTCCAGCATGGCTGGACAGGTATCGTGCGGGGTATCGCTGTTTCCTGCACCGGCATAACATTCCATATTAACTGTTCCTGATACGGAATGGCTGTGTAATGGAAGATTATCGGCTATAAGGGTAATGGTTTCAGAGCCGCCGCTCTGGCCTGGCCAGTAGGGGGTTAACCCGGGCCCTTCTCCCTGTCCGATAGCAACCCGGCCTCTCAGGTCGGGCAGGGCAAACGTCGATTTGCCGTTGCCGCCGTACATAACGCCCAACAGGGAAAATAAAGCCGTATTCTGGGAAATAGCGAGCAGTTGCCCGTGACAGAATGCCCAGCCCCGGGGCGCAAAATCACCTGCAAATAATCTTATTTCTGCTAATATATTTTCATCCATAATAGTAGTAGTTAATTGGTTGTTGGGAAAATGCCCTCGAGGCAAATAATGTATGATATGGCAAGGTAGGGTTGAACGTTATCGACAGGCAGCGGTGATGTATTTCCTGCGTTTCCGGTTGTAAGATTTACAACGGCAGCAGCCATCTGGCTGTTGGCAACGGTTGAATAAATGTGGTCGCCGTTAACTGCAGGATAATTGTTCAGGGGCGAAACCTGCCGCCCGTCCTCACCTGAAACAAATATTCCTGCGGTACCTGTAACTGTATGGGTATGAGGAATATTGTTGCTGGTAAGGGTGTTTGATTCGGTTCCACCTGTTTCACCCAATACATATGTAGGAAGGCCGGGGCCCTGTCCGGGACTAACAGGAGCGCGGCCGCGAAGATCGGGCAGGGCAAAGGTTTGTTGCCCGTCGCCGCCATACGTAGTGCCTATAAGGGTATACAGTGCGTCGTATACAGCTATTGATAACTCCTGGCCATCGCAAAATGCCCAGCCACGCGGGGCATAGTTTCCGGCAAACATGCGGATCTCACCGATATATGGCATAATAATATTTTTTGAGTGGTGATATTAATTGCGTGAAGGAAAAGTACCCATTAAGCAAATAATGTAGCTGACGGCCAGGTACGGCATCATGTTATTGATGGGCACAGTGGCGCCCGCATTGGCGATCAGGTTCACATTAACGGGTTTCATGGTAACGGCATCGTGCTGTGCGGAGAATTTTGTGCTGCCGTCATTGGCAAAAAAATTGCCGGCGGGTGTTTCGTTATCGGCCGGAAGAATGGTAGTGGGCATACTGATGCTGCCGGTAATGGTATGGTTATGCGGCGGAAGCTGGTTGGCCTGTAACGTTTTGGTCAAGTCGCCTGCTAACTCACCTAAGCCATAATTCGATAAGCCGGGTCCGGTACCGGCGCCAACAGCGGATCTTCCCCGCAGATCGGGCAGGGCAAATGTATTGATGCCGTTGCCTCCATACGTTGTTCCAAGTATCGAAAATAAAGCCTGATTTTGACTGATGGGTAAGATCTGGCCGTTGCAGAAAGCCCAGTTCCTGGGTGCAAAACCGGGAGCGAATAAACGAATTTCTCCTATGTATCCTTCCATAAGATCTGGTTATTTTGGCTGTTAGTATTGGGGTTGGTGAAATGTATCTCTTTATTTTTTCATGTTTGTTAACTATACGTCACTGTTACATTATAACTATTGCCGATCATGCGTAAAAGTATTCATATTGATTTTTTCATTATGGAATTTGTGGGTAAACAACAGGAAATTGTATGTGAAAAGTATTATTCCGAATGTAAAAGCTGACAGGAAATATTATAAATACCAAAACGCGGCGTGCTTTTCGCTAAAAAGTGAAAGGGCGCCCGGCTCTTACCGGCCAGGCGCCCTTTCTGCTGTTTCATGGTAATGTGACCAAGATACGGTACCGAATTGCCCGGTCGCTCTTACCCTGCCGTATACTTAAAGTTGTGAATGATAACTTCCACCTCTTTGGCATCGGAAGGTGCATTGCCGCCGTACAGCCACAGGTTCATGTGAACGGGCATGGCCAGGGTGCTGATGCTTGAAGCGGGTGAAGTACAGGTAGCGGTTTCAAACAGGTTGGTATCATCGTTATAAAAACCGCCCATGCTTTTGAATACTACTGAATTGGGGGTGCGTGTAAAACGCTGCGTAGTATAAGTGCCGCTTAGTGTAAAATTTTTCGCATACGACCATGTGCTGTAGCCACTGGCGGCAGGCCAAACGGTGTAGTTCAGGTTTGGCCAGGCATTGTTGCCCCAGCGTGCAAACTCAATATCCATTTCATCGTACTCATTTCTGCCGGAATAGTTGAATAAACCCAGTACAATGTTTTTGTCGAACTTATCGATGGCGCCTTCTACCTGCCATTGGTAGGTGCCGAAGCCAAAGTTTTGCGTGCTATAGATCTCGGCACAGTTCCACTGGCCGGTAGCGGCGTTCCTGGTGATCTTTAAGTGTAACCTTCCGCTGGCATCAACCCAGGCATTGTTGCCGCTGAAAACATTGGGGCCGGGGCCGCCGGTACTGTTTCTGACCGTCCACGTATAACCGCTGAACTGAATGGTAGCTGCAGCACGTGCATTGGCAGCTGCTTCGTTTTGTGAAGGGGAGGAGAGCGCTTCGCCGGTTGCTGAATTTTTTTTGCAACCTGCCGCGAGCGCTAAGATCGCCATTGCATACACGAATTGTTTCATTAGATAAAGTTTAAGTTATTGAAAAGGGTACCGTATTGTGGCCCCTTACCGGCGAAAATGATGCCAGTGTAAGTGGTGACAGGTGCTAATATTATTTCAGCAGCAGGAATAGCATGACGGTAGAAATGTTTCAACATTAACGTTTACTAACACCCGATAAGCTAAGATCAGATAAAAAAGATCTTAAAATGTGCGAAATATGGTGAAGGCCCTGTGCGATACAATCGTTAAATTTAATGTATCATAAACCATTTTAAAACCTTACAGTATGATCACACGTCACATGAGAGAATTGAAAACCAATTCTATGCTTTTTCTTGCCGCAGTTGTACTGCTTACTGCTTCCTGCGCTAAAAGATCTTCAGCGCCCGAAGCGCCTGCCAACGAGGAGAACACAGCGGAAATTACCAGTTATCTCGCCAGCCAGGGATTTGACCAAAAGCAGATCGTCTTCGAAGATGACCGGGTTATTGTAGAAAAGGACATCATTTTAACCAGGGCTGAGTTGCAACAACGGATTGCCGACTGGAAAACCGCCACAACAGAACAGCGGCGGCACAATTACATCGTTAGCAATTCGTACAACAGCAACATCACTATTTACATCGACCCTGCGGTTCCATCCGCCTGGAGAACCGCTATTCAGGGCGCCGTGAATAACTGGAATGCGGTCCCGTCATCAAGGCTGGGCATGTCGATCGTAAGCAGCCAGTCAGCCGCGCATTGCCGGGTATTTATGGGTTTTCAATCGGCCAACTGGATTGCCAGGGCTTATCTGCCTGCCTCCAACGGCCGGCCAGGTGTTAGCGTTGAGATCAATTCCAATTACAACAGCCTGCCAGCCAGCCAGAAATTGTTTGCCATTACGCATGAATTCGGTCACACCATTGGTTTCCACCACACCAACCAGACTTCGGGCATCCACATTGCGGGTACGCCGTCTTCAGATCCCAATTCAGTGATGAACTCGTTTGTGCTTAACTGGAACGGATTTACGTCGGCCGATGTGCTGGCCACACAGATCCTGTATCCGAATTAATTAAGTAAGCAAATGCAAAAAGGAAAGCTGTCAGTCGACAGCTTTCTTTTATTATAATATGTATCGGGGTTTTTAACATGCTTATTTCAGGTCAGAGATGACCTAAGATGTCTTTGGGAGATTTAAGTATAATGGTATTATTGTTGAGTTGCAAACCGGCTGTTACCTCATTACTGCCGGCAACCAGCAGCGGCAGGTTTCGCGGAAGCCCCATCGCACTGCGGATCTTATTAAGATCGGTTTCCTCCGGGCGCTTGATAAAAAACAACAGCACATGAGAGATATTCGTTTTATCCAGGATGGCAGGCACCTGTTCATAAGGTACGTTCTGTCCAAGATAAGTCGTTTCCACATCCATCGACCGGATGATATAATTGGCGAAAAGCAAACCGATCTCATGCCATTCCCCGGGCGGCAGCAATAACAGGAATTTCTTGCGGCGCTTTCTTTTCATCACCAGCGCATCGGTAGCTGCCATCAGCTTACGCCGAATGATCGATGACGCAAAATGCTCCTGCACCGGCATCGCATCTTCTGTCGACCACATGATCCCGATTTTTTCCAGTAACGGATAAAATACCTTCAACATGGCATCGAACATCCCATACCGTTTCACGGCTGCGACATAGGTCTTTTCAAAATTCGCTTCGTCGAATGTCAGCATAGCTGCCACCAGGCCGTTGATGAAGGCCAAAGCTGCGTCATCGGTTTCTACTGTGCTGCCTTGCAGCCCGAGTACCATCGCATGCAGATCTTCCTCGTCAAGCTCTGCGATCTTCGAGATCTTATAGCCATTTGACAGCAAAGTGACCACATTCAGCAGCTTACGTACCTGCCGGTCGTCGTACATCCTGATATTGGTTTCGGTACGCCCCGGCCTGATCAGGTTATACCGTCTTTCCCAAACTCTGATGGTCGGCGCCTTAATGCCCGACAGTTGCTCCAATTCGGATATGTGATACATTTTCATAGCGCTATAAAGTTAATGAACGGTATTCATACCTGAGCATCGCAGGCATACTTCACTTTTTAACTGAAAATATTTTGATAATACATTAAAGATAATGTTTTTTTTGTTCAACTATTTTGTAATTTAGTTGAACAAAATAATCCGCTACCCATCCCGCAAATACGCCGGTTGACAAACTGATTACCCCATGTACAACTTCGCCTGCTGCATCCGCGGTAAAGGCAACAGGCGATGTACCTCAGACCAGCTACCCCGGAATCGTTCCGTAAATATGATGCATGCTCCGGCAAAACCGGAGTACTGTAACCGTATTCCCAACCCTGATGAACTTTTCAGAACATATTAAATAATACAAAAAAGACCAATTATGAAATCTTACCGTTTATTCAGCAAATTGCTATTTGTATCGATATCTGTGGGTACATTGGCTATGACGGGTTGCGACAAGGATGATGACGACAAACCTGTTCAAAGAAATATAACCGAAACCGTAGTGAACGATCCGCAACTGACGCTACTCGAGGCTGCAGTAGTGAAAGCCGGGCTTGCCAATACATTGGCCACAACAGCCAATCTTACGGTATTTGCTCCTGATGATGCAGCTTTCAAAAAGGTTGATCTGAACGGCGATGGCACGCCCGACCTCGATACGGAGGCAAAGATCAATGCGCTCGATGCCGATGGCGTTTCCCTGCTTACAGGCGTACTTCAATACCATGTACTGGGATCGAAAGTGATGGCAGCCGATGTGCCTGCAGGCCCCAACGCAGCCATTACCACCCTTGGCGGTAAACAGGCATTTGCCACCCGCAACGGCAGCGGCGTATATATCAATGGCGTAAAAGTTAAAAAAGCAGATGTAATGGCCACCAACGGCGTTATTCATGTGATAGACCGGGTGTTGCTGCCTCCGTTTGGAAACATAGTTCAAACGGCTTCCGCCAATCCCAATTTCACCTATCTGGTAGCGGCAGTGCAGCGCGCGGGCAGTGATATCGTCAACGCACTTACGGCAGCCGGTCCGCTCACCGTGTTTGCACCCACTAACCAGGCGTTCATCGATGCGGGTTTCCCAACCATCGCCTCCATTCAGGCAGCGGATCCCAATACGCTGAAGCCGATACTCCTGTACCATGTAGTGGGTGCGCGGGTGTTTTCATCAGACCTCACAGAAGGAGCGCAGCCAGCTACCGCGGGCGGAGGTAAGGTAACCATTACCCTGAGCGGCGGCGCGAAAGTAAAAGGCAATGGCAATCCTTCGGCATCAAACATTGTGGCAACAGATATAGTCACCACCAATGGGGTGATCCATGTGATAGACAGGGTATTGTTGCCGTAGTATAAGTTGAGGAGCAGTGTTGAGATCAGGGAGGCAACTACAGGCGGAAAAAGACAAAAGACGGGCAGGAAGGAACATACAAATAAAAAGCATGATTAAAGAAGGTAATAGACGGTCGCAGGTAGTTGTCTTCTTTTTTTTGACGATTTGTGCAGGGGATATCCTCATGGAAGAATTCGAAAATAAGAATCACTTACCTGATAAAGCGAAAACTGTTTTTGTGTTCGATCAGCGTATGCAACAGTTTTATTTTTTCTATTATTTTATGTTTTAACCTGCTGTGAAACCTGATTTTCTTCACTTCGTTTAAAGCACTTTCATAAGCAGCCAGGGCTTCCTCAAAATTTCCGTTATTTTCATTGTGTAGTGCTGTGACATATAATTGCACAGGAATATTTTTTCTCCTTAAAACCAATGAACGAATTATAAGGAAAACAATCGACAACACGATTACAAAAAAAATATAGTAATAAAATGGCATATACTGAATTTAAGTTTCGATGCCCATTTTGTCTCAATTTAACCGGGCATGATCTCTTTTGTTTCTAAATAAACTGCATATGGCCTTGGGATAATTTTTCCTCCATAAAGGTATGCATATACTTTTGTAAAGGTTGCGCCAAAGTAAATTATGACACTCGAATAATAAATCCAAAGCAGCAAAACAACCAGGCTTCCTGCAGCTCCATAGGCGGAAGTTGTATTTAAATGGCCAAGAAAATAACCTATCACCGCTTTACCAATCATAAAGAAAAAGGATGTAAATACAGCTCCTTTTATAGCATCTTTCCATTTTACGAACCCGTCTGGCAGGTATTTGAACATAAGTGTAAACAATACAGCGACAACAGCGATTATAAACGCCCGGTTTATTGCAAAAACTATAAAGATGCCTGCATCTGCAAAAAGGTCAATCAGGTAATTACCCAAAACATCAATCAGTAAATTGATTATTAATGATAAAACAAGGATAAAGCCAATGATACTGAAGATCCCCAGGGATATAATTCTTTTGATAAGAAATTTTTTTCTGTTAAGTTTTGGAATTGGTTTAAGCTTCCAGATGTGGTTGATAGCGTCCTGCACTTCAGTGAAAACGGCTGCGGCCCCAATTACCATTATTAAGATTCCCACCACCCGTGCAATAAAAGAACCTTCTGTTGTAACAATGTGCCGGATCATTTGCTGGATCTGCAGCGCCGCAACGTCGCCAACCTGTGTGCGTATTTCTGAAAATATTCTTCCTTCCATTGCCTGCCTTCCAAAGAAGTATCCTAACAATGAAATAGTAATAATAAGTAAAGGAGCCAGTGAAAAGATAGTATAATAGGAAAGCGATGCGCTATAGCGAAGGCAGTTTTCAGCAATAAAGGTTTTGAAGGTAGTTCTGAAGGTAACCCATAGCTGCACAAAAAAAATATGGATCCGTTTCATGAGCTAAATTTCGGAAAAGTTTTATTATGCAGTGAATGAAATATAGCTTCAATAAACATGCCCCTGATAATTAATCCTGCTTTTAAATAAAAGGGGTTAAAGCGCCTCAAATAATGCGCAAAAAGTGTGAATAATATAAAATGTTTGATTGAAAACATAACACAGGTCTATACAATGTTTCTCACCTTTATGTAAAAGCAATAATATGCGTAGTTCAAACAACAAATCAACCGGATCGCAACTATTAGAAAATAAACTGGAAGTAGTGAAGGAACAACATGTAAAACAAAAAGAAATAAGCGGTTCGCTGGCCGCACAGGATAAAGAAAAGGAGAATATTGCACAAAGAATACAGGAGAATTTGAGTCAGGTTCTGATTGCAGCTTTACTGTATATAGAATTGGCTAAAACTGATGACGAAAGCCGTGAAATGTGCCTTGAAAGGTCCAGCTCATTTATATCGGGTGTTATAGAGGAACTGGCCGAAATATCCCGGATGCTGGCAGCCAACGATAGATTGGGGAAATGCTATTCCCCCAATCTATAATAACCTGGCTGCACCCATTCAAAGTCATTTGCTTCGTTCGCATAATTTCCTGTCGTTAAATTATGTATCAAAAAGATTTATCAAAAGGTATTGTGTCGTTAGCCATCCTGTAAGTTTCCACATTTGTGTGTTTATTTAGTTTGACCTGATTCGCAGCTATTCTATTCTCGAGAGACAGAATATCTCCGTTCAACCTGTTTAGCATTTTCGATTCTTTTCTTGCACTTCTTGAATCTTTCTTGGCATCTCCGGCTCTATTTTTTGCCTTCCTGGCCAATTTTTTACTATCGGGGTTGTCATTTAGGTTATCCGCTGCAGTAGAATTCTGATTTGCAGAACGCTGCGCTTTTTCTGATGCAATCAGATTATTATTTTCCTGTTGTTCAAGCAGATTTTTCAGTTTGCCCAGTTTTAACTGATCCCGGCTTATTTCAGCCACTAACGACAGTGAATCTATGTTTACCTGGCCTGAAATCGACATGCAAAAGAACAGACCACCCGTTAATAATAATAAGAGCTTTTTCATATCGCAAAGGTCCGATTCTTTTTTAGTTGTATGATTATATGATCTTAGAGAATAATTACATGATTCACACATCATTATTTTAAAATTTTATTCAGATCTCTTTCGCTCAAAAGCGAGCCTGTTGTCCAGGTATCATAATTTCAGAGCATTATTTAAAATATCCACTTTAAGAACCCATCAGCAGTTGTTTGCTGATATGGTGTTCATAATCAGTCAAAAAAGTTTTGTTGCTGCGGCCGGAATCGAATATTGATTCCAGATGCCCGGTTTTGAAGAAGCCCGATGTGATCATTCTGCTAAGGGATGGGTTCGCATCGATCCAGGCGGTTTCGAGGCTATGGTTCTTTAAATAGGATACAATGATCTCAACTTTAAAATAGATAGGGGATTCAGCCGTTCCCCGTTTTAAGGCCGATAGTTCACTCATCGCATTTGGATAATTTGCCGAATCAAACTTCTCATTGCTCATTAAAATGAAATTATAGTATTGCCGAATTACAATACAATGCAAAACTGTTGCTTTCAGATTGAATGGCTGTTACATAATTGGAGAAATAAGTTATATCATTCACACATGGATAGTGATAAGATTTTCAAGATAAACAAATGAAAATCACTGGTTATTGTTTGAATACTTCATAAATTCCCTATTGATTTCCAAACAAAACAAATAAATGGGTTATTATGTACATTTTAAGCATGGATGCCTTTAAGCCGCAGGTTTTCATATGTAAGTGGAACTGTATATCCTGTTAAATCAGTAAAATCGCAACCTTGAAATTATACATTAAAAATATGGTTTGCCTTCGCTGCGTGATGGTTGTGAAAGAAGAACTGAATAAACTTGGGTACCATTATATTTCAGTTGCATTAGGTGAGGCTGAAGTGATTGAAGATATTTCAGCCGAGCAACACGAGCAGTTAAGGACAGCGCTATTGAAGTCGGGCCTCGAATTAATGGATGACAAAAAGAGTATATTGATACAGAAGATAAAGAATGTTATCATTGAATTAGTTCATTATTCGGAGGACCCCCTGACAGTAAATTTCTCTGAATATTTAAGCCGGAAACTAAACTATGATTACACCTATCTGGCCAATCTCTTCTCTGAAGTTCAGGGCACCACCATTGAAAAATTCCTGATCGCTCACAAAATTGAACGGGTAAAAGAATTACTCGTATACAATGAGTTAAATTTGACCGAAATCGCTTACCGGATGCATTACAGCAGTGTAGCGCATCTTTCAGCTCAGTTCAAGAAAGTAACGGGTCTTACCCCATCGCATTTTAAACAGCTTAAAGACAAACGGCGGTCGATGCTGGATGAAATGTGAAATGAATAATATCTCCCTCTGCATATGTGAATCTTGTAACTCAATTCAAAAGTTATGTAAGAACAATGAATTGATAAGAACTCACCTTTACAGGAAATTATCGGCGTGTAAAGTATAAAAATATAATTATGAGGGATCTGCTTTTTTTTGCCGGCGTTTTTCTCAGTATTGGCTGGTTGGTAGGATACGTGGGGTATAATGCCGGAGGTGCATTTCATATCTTGCTTATCACCGCATTTATCGCTTTATTGTTATGCCTCAGAGGAAATAAAGCCCCGGGAAACCGGTAAAGTCATTGTTCATTAAAGTGTGAATTATATAACATGTTTAATTAACTGTATAACAGCAGGAGAAAACTGGGCTTATATCTTTGTAATGGTTTTTCATAGGATATTGGATAATGCAGGGCTGGATTTTTATCCCGGCCCTTTTTATTGAAAACAAAACTGTGGCATTCAAAGCGTACCGGCAGTTTAATTGATCCCGCTCCACAACAATAATGTGTGAATAATATAACTACCTTATAGAAATATATAACAATTCTTAAGTGCTTTTCGATCAACTTTGATACGGTGCTACCGTGTATCTCTGGAAGCTGCCCTTGTAACATAAAATATATCAATATGCCATCTCATAAAATAGGGATTATTGATCTGGTGTGTAAAAAAAGCTCCAAATCCTTATGGGCAAAGATCATGCATGCTAACCTGGCCAGTATTATGCCGCAGGTGATAGCTACATGGTGCGAGCAGGAGGGGCATGAGGTTACGATGATCTGCTATACCG
>CBIHPC010000045.1:0-33802 GCA_966211305.1 uncultured Niastella sp. | reverse complement strand
GGTTGATAGTTTATGAATTCACTTGCAAATGCGCTTTTATTTGACAAATTTTGCCTGAGATTTTTATACTCAATTCTGTCCTGTTCAATTAATTATAATGTTTATTACCAAACTGCCCGGCATCGTTTTGTCACTGTCGTTCCTTCTACCCTTATCAGTTTGTTATTCAAACGACGGCGCTTTTAGAACAGCGGGCAATCAGTTAATTCCCATGTATGAAACAGACATTTCTGTTAAAAAAGAGATCCTTACTATTAACAGAACAGGTTCGGACAAGGCAGCAATAACTGTTTATTATGAATTCTTCAATCCGGGGGCAGCTAAGGAACTGGAAGTAGGCTTTGAGGCGGTATCACCTTATGGCGATGTTACTATCCGACCCGTGAACGGCCAACATCCATACATTAGGAAGTTCACTGTAAATATGAATGAAGATGCAATTCCCTTTAAGGTGGCAATCGTTAGCGATAGCCTGTATTACCGTAACGGAAAATTCAAATTAAAAACACTTGCGCAGGCCATAAAAGAAAGCGACGAAAATGATGTAGTTGATTTTTTTTATGTGTATCATTTTAAGGCGCTATTTAAGCCTGGAAAAAATATCATAAAACATACTTATAATGTTGATCTTTCCAACTCCGTTGCCGAGAACTATTCACTGAAATATATACTTACAGCTGCTGGTCGATGGGCAAACCGCCAAATTGATGATTTCACCTTACAAATAAATATGGGTGAGTTGCAGGATATCTGGATAAGGAATACCTTCTTTTCGAATGTTTCCGAATGGCAGTTGCCGGAAACAGTAAAAGGAATTCACTTAAAAAAGAACAGGAAGGATAAGAACATAACCGATACCTCGCAATTTATTGTACGTAGCGGAACGTTGACATTTCAAAAGCTGAATTTCAAACCTATAGGGGAGCTTTATATAGATTCATATACTAACTGGTTTTATTACGGTTCACAGGATGAGAATATGAATGACGACTATTTTAATTGCCAACGCGACCGGTTGCCATTTTCAATTGAAGACCAGGGTAACATAAAGAAGCCTTCCGATGAGCTGTCAAAAAGGATATTGAAAAACCTGCCCTTTGCCAGAAGGGGTTATATCTTCAAATCGCCTGAATTACAATCTTATTTTAAAAAGCAACGCTGGTATAAAAAAGACGAAACATATCAACCCGTACTTGCCGGCTTAACCCAAAAAGAACAGGCCTGGCTAAACAGGCTATGAACCGGGAACACTGTACTGAGACCTGTGAACTATGAACAGAGAACTGTGAACTGGGAACTATGAATTATCTTCGCACCGAATTATGTATAACTTACTTCGCCGCCTGTTGTTTTGCTTTCCGACCGAATCGGTCCATTATTTTTCAATGAACATGATGAAAATGGGCTGTTCTTACCGGTTCATCCGCAAAACCATTTCCGCGCAATTCACCCCCAACAAAGGAGAATTGTCAAAAGAATTGTTTGGCCTCAGGTTTAAAAACCCGGTAGGCCTGGCCGCCGGTTTCGACAAAAACGCCCTGTACCTTACCGAGCTGGAAGCCCTGGGTTTTGGCTTTGTTGAAATCGGCACCGTTACGCCCAAACCCCAGGCCGGCAATGATAAACCACGCCTGTTCCGCTTACCTAAGGACAAAGCGCTTATCAATCGCATGGGCTTTAATAATGACGGGGTGCAGGTGGTAGCGCAACGGTTGAAGGATTGGCGGGAAAAACAAAGAGCAATCGGCAATCGGCAACCAGCAACCGGTAATAATGAAATGCCGGATCGCAGTCAACTGGCCGGGGCTGAGGATTCCCATTCACGATTGATCATCGGCGGTAATATCGGGAAGAACAAGGTCACCCCTAATGAAGAGGCCTGGAAAGATTACGAGATCTGCTTCCGCGCATTGTTCGATTGTGTTGATTACTTTGTGGTGAACGTAAGCTCGCCCAACACCCCCGGCCTGCGCGAACTACAGGAAAAAGATTCGCTGCGTAAGATCCTTTCGCATTTACAAACCATCAACCAGCAGGAAAGCGGCCCCGAAAGCGACCGCAAACCCAAACCGATATTATTAAAGATAGCGCCCGATCTCACACCACAGCAAATTGACGATGTGATTGACCTGGCCATGGAAATAAAACTCGATGGACTGGTTGCTTCCAACACCACCATCAGCCGTGAACAGCTGCACTCCACCGGCCAGGAACTGGAAGCCATTGGCGCCGGTGGCTTAAGCGGCGCACCCGTTCGCCAGCGCTCTACCGAAATAGTAAAATACATTCATCAAAAAACAAAGGGCCGGTTACCCGTAATTGCTTCCGGCGGCATTTTCACCGCCGCCGATGCTAAAGAAAAACTCGCAGCCGGCGCTGCCCTGGTACAGGTATGGACGGGTTTTGTTTATGAAGGGCCATCGATTGTAAAGAACATTTGCAACGGGCTGTCCTGACCGTACTTAACAAAAACTTCGTTTCCGGTTGAAACATTCGGGCATCAACTCCTACTAATAGGATACTTTGGTGCAAATCTCAGGCACAGCCTCGCCTAAGGCTATATGCGGTATAAAATTTTAGACCGCTATATATGGCAATCTTACCGGTTCAACCCGAAAAAGTATTAGCATTACTCTTTACGTTGGCCGACCGCCGTAACCTGCTTTATGCGGGTTTTCGCAATTGACAATTGCTAATTGCCAAATGGCCCGGCCGCCTTATTTTTGCCCATCATTTTTATTACCCAACCATCATGCAAGAACTATTTACTTTAGATGCACTCGTCAGTTTATTGACCCTTACCGTACTTGAAGTCGTGTTAGGTATCGACAACGTTATCTTCGTGTCTATCTTAATGGGCCGCCTTGATAAAAAGCAACAACTGAAAGCCCGCCGCATCTGGATGATTGCCGGCATTGCCGTGCGTATCTGTTTACTGATGGGTATTGGCTGGCTGGTAAAAAATGGTAATTCGGAACTGTTTGGTTTCAATTTCAATGATCAGCACTTTGCCTTTACACTGCGTAACCTGATCATGCTGGCCGGTGGTTTGTTCCTGTTATATAAAACAGTTAAAGAAATTCACCATAAGCTGGAAGGGGAAGATGAAAAGTATGAGAGCAACCCCCGGAAAATGTCTTTCGGTGCGGTAATGGCCCAGATCGTTATTATCGATATGGTGTTCTCGTTCGATAGTATTATTACTGCCGTTGGCCTGGCCCGTATCGTTAAGATCATGATCATTGCCGTTATCATAGCCATGGTCATCATGTTCTTTTTCTCTGATAAGATCGCCGATTTCATACACAAGCATCCTACCCTTAAGATGCTGGCCCTGGCCTTCCTGTTAATGGTAGGTTTCAGCCTGTTCTTTGAAGGCCTGGAGCCTGTTCACGGAAGCCATATTCAGAAAGGTTACATTTATTTCGCCATGGCCTTCTCGTTTGGCGTTGAAATGCTGAACATGTATATGCGTAAAAAATCCAGAGGCAAAGCGGTTGAGTTACATGAACCGATCGTAAAGAAAGAAGAACAAAACACTGTTTAAATACCGTTTGTGGTTTATGGTTTGTAGTTTGTGGTTGTTCCTCTTCAACAGCTTTTTTAATTATTGGCGTCCCGCATTGCAAGCTGTATAAACGCCTTAAGGCTGCTTCAATAAAAGAACCACAAACCATAAACCATAAACTATAAACTATAAACTTAAAATTACCGCTGCTACCATGCCCGCCGTTTCACTGCGCAGCCTCGTTTCGCCCAACGATACCGGAATAAAATAATGGTCCGTGGCAAAACTTATTTCCTCGTTGGTAAAATCACCTTCCGGCCCTATTAAAATGATCTGCGAAGGAAGCGATGCATTTACCATCTCAGCCAGGCGTTGTTTTGAACCGGGCACGCAATGGGCTATAAATTTTTGGGTGGCATCTATTACATCTTCCTGTTTCAGCAGTTGACCGAACCCAACTGGCTGGTGCAATACGGGCAGCCATGCCTGTTGCGATTGCAACATGGCGCTTACCAGAATATTCTGCATCCGGTCGAACCGGAAATGTTGTTTTTCGGTTCTGTCGCACAGGAGCGGAATGATCTCAGTAATGCCCAGTTCCGTTGCTTTTTCAAGGAACCATTCGAAGCGGCTGTTGTTTTTCAGCAATGAGATAGCGATACTGGTTTTTCGCCCCGTTCTTTTGGTAAATTCCCCGTTCAGCACGGTTACCCGGCATCGCTTTTTATGATCGTCTATAATAGAAGTAAGTAGCAGGGTGCCTTTTCCATCGGTCAAATGAAGTTGTTCGCCTTTTTTCATGCGCAGCACATTCACCACATGCTTCGAGGTATCTTCATCCAGTTCTATCTCTGGCTGGCCGGTAACATTATCCGAAATATAAAACCGTGGCAGATTCATTCTTTGTTCTTTGATGCAAAATAATACATCCATGCATTTTATATACCACATGGCAGGTAAAACAAAAAAGTCCCGACTGTATCGTCAGAACTTTCAGGATTAATTTTACAACCTTGATCGAATTAGAAGGATATTGTACGCTAAAACGATGAACGCAAAACGCTCTCCCCGCTCTTCATAATGTTCCAGATTATTCTGGAAAAACGCTTTTCAGAATACAGCTTTGAGCGTTAAGCTTTCGGCCTTTAGCGTTAAAACGGGGCTTCATCATCATCACCGAACGGCATATCGTTCATCTTACTGCCGGCCTGTATATATAGCTTGGCTCCGTCATCGCCACCCGCTCCGGCGCCACTTCCACCGCCGCCATCAGGCACCGGTTTCCAGTTGCCGCCGCCCATACCCAAACCACTGAAATCATCTTCTTCAAACTCAACAAACTTTTGAATATGCAGTTGGGCTTTCAGCCTGATGGTTTCCAGCGAACCGTTACGGTGTTTGGCTATACGCACGTGGGTTTCCCCTTTATTGCTTTCTCCCATTTCATTGGAAGTAATATCATAATACTCGGGGCGGTAAATGAACATTACCATGTCGGCATCCTGCTCAATGGCACCCGATTCACGAAGGTCACTCAACTGCGGCATCTTGTTACCATCTTTACGTGTTTCAACCGCACGGCTTAACTGCGACAGGGCAATAATGGGTGTCATCAACTCCTTGGCCAGCATTTTCAGGTTACGTGAAATGGTACTGATCTCCTGCTCACGGTTGGTGTTTTTACCGTTACCCGCGCCGCTCATCAGCTGTAAGTAGTCGATGATGATAAGGCCGATGTTGTGTTTGGTTTTCAAACGGCGGCATTTCGCACGCAGCTCAAAAACGTTCAGGGCCGCGGTATCGTCGATAAATATGGGCGCCTGCGCCAGTCGTTGAATACCCTTTGCATACAACTGCTTCATTTCATAATCTTCCATCTTACCACGGGAGATCTTCTCAAGCCAAACCTCACTTTCGGCACTCAGGATACGGGTAACCAGCTGCGCCGAGCTCATTTCAAGGCTGAAGAATACGATGGGGGTTGGACGCGTACTACTCAATGCGGCATTACGCGCAAGATTAAGGGCGAACGCCGTTTTACCTACGGCAGGCCGCGCAGCTAAAATGATCAGATCCGAATTCTGCCATCCGTAGGTCACTTTATCGAGTGAAGGGAAACCACTCGGCACCCCGGTAATATCTTCGGTACGGTGACGCATATCCTCGATACGTTGTACGGTTTGCACCAGTACGGTATCGATACTGTCGTAGTTCTTCTTCATGTGGTTATTGGTGATCTCGAACAGCTTTGCTTCGGCTTCATCGAGCAGGTCGAACACATCGGCGCTGTCTTCATACGCGTCACCAATAATTTCACCACTGATACGGATAAGCTCGCGTTGAATGAATTTCTGTAAAATAATCTTTGAGTGCGCTTCTATATTGGCAGAAGAAACAACTGAATTCGTTAAACGGGTTACGTAATAGGGGCCACCCACCATTTCCAGTTCCTCTTTGCTGCGCAATTCTTCCACCACCGTTAAAATATCGATGGGCTGGCTTTTTTGCTGCAAACTTTGCATGGCACGATAAATACGCTGGTGGGCGTCTACATAAAAGCACTCGGGTTTTAAGATCTCTACAACCACGTCGAAAGCTGATTTCTCAAGCATCACGGCGCCAAGTACCGCTTCTTCCAGGTCTTTTGCCTGGGGCGGAACTTTTCCGTACACCATGGTGCTCAGGTCGATAGAACTGCCGCGGCGACGTTGTTTTCGGTCTTTGCTGTTCAGATTTGTTAAATCCATCGTTAACGGTCTACAAAAATTTAACCATTGGTTTGATAAAGTTTGTTACAATCAGGATCTCTCAAGGTGCTGAAGTGCTATGGTGCGTGGTGTCACTTCGGAATTAATACTTCAACCAATGACGCTTAGGGTTAGTATTAGTCAGGAAAAGGTTTGTTATTCGAATATTACTCCACTGTTAAGGCAATGTTACCTTCATAAAGTCAGGACGGCGAATATATACCCCTCACCAACCCGGAAAAAAAAATTGTGTTTCTATATTTAACCACAACAATCCACAGTGGAACTCACAAAAATAGCACACTTATCCACAGTATCAAGCATATATATTCACAATTTACAAAAGTTTGCCACCCTTGTTCAAACGAAATTCACACACTATGTTCATAAGAAATATACCCCGAATATTTGGTTGGCATAGCGGGAAAATAAGATGCAGGCCGGATGGGATTTTCCGCAATTTGCTTAGTGAAAACGCTTACCAGTACAGCATTTTCTTTATACCTGCCGGCTGTAACGGCCTGTGATCGGTTGTTTCAGCAGTGTGGAAGGCCGCAAGTCGGCCCTCCGCCCACTTTCCAGGCGCCTACCCTAACCTGTGGCACAAAAATGGCGTATATCCGGTACAGGGTTCCGGAAAATAAATCGTCAAAGAAATACGTAGCTAAACAAAAAGATGTTAAACGAATTTTAAAATTACCCGGAGAACCGTAAATTAGATTCTTTAATTTCAATTCCGACCATGCGCGTATACCAGTTGCGGCATTATGAAGTAATGATGCCTGAAGAAAACAGTAAAGAAGCACAGCACCTGCTGTACTACGAAAGGCTTTGTTACGACCTCCTTACCGCCCATGCCATCAGTTTTTCGCACGCCGTGGAAGTGGTTAAGTTGAAGAACGGCCGTATTGAACAACGCCCCGGCCGCATCCATCGCATTTTAAGCGCCGCAGAGATCCCCCCGTTCGTTTTTATAGTATGTAAAAATTAGAATAGCGGGCATTAGTCCTCAAAGAAGCCTCTACCAGGCAATTGGCAATAAACAATTGGCAATAAAAACCTATACCTCCAGGTGCGGCCTGCTCCCTCAGTCCTTCTTGCTTCAACTCCGCTCAGGCTCTAAGAACTAACAACTTAAACCCGGCTTCGCAAAACCGGGAACCTGTCTCCTTTGGCATTTGCCTATTGTCTGTTGCATATTGTCTATTGCCATTACCTATCTTTGCAGCCATCATTGAATTAATAAAACTATATAACTGATCCATGACTATTTCCTATAACTGGCTTCACGACTATTTGCCGGTAACTATTGATCCCGAACGGCTTAGCAAATTATTGACATCTGTCGGACTGGAAGTGGAAAGCCTTGAGAAATACGAAAGCCTGAAAGGCGGGTTACAGGGTCTGGTGATCGGTGAAGTGCTGGCTACAGAAAAACATCCCAATGCCGATAAACTTACCGTAACCAAAGTAAACGTAGGATCGGGCGACCCGCTGCAGATCGTTTGCGGCGCCCCCAATGTGGCAGCCGGTCAAAAAGTGGTGGTGGCCACCGTAGGAACAACCATCTACCCCAAAAAAGGCGATGCCCTTACCATGAAGATCGCCAAAATTCGCGGGGTGGAAAGTTATGGAATGATCTGCGCCGAAGATGAGATCGGGCTGAGCGACGACCATGCCGGCATTATGGTGCTGCCGGCCGACGTAAAAGTGGGTATTCCCGCCGCTGAATACTTCAAACCCTATACAGACTACATCTATGAAATTGGCCTTACCCCCAATCGCATGGATGCCATGAGCCATCGCGGTGTGGCCCGCGACGTTTGCGCTTATTTATCTTATCACGATAATAAGGAACTGAAAGTGGTGGCGCAGCCCATCAATGATTTCAAAGTTGATAATACCTCGCTGCCCATTTCAGTAACCATCGAAAATACCAATGCCTGCCAGCGTTATTCCGGCGTAAGCGTCAGCAATGTTACCGTAAAGGAAAGCCCCCAATGGCTGCAGGATAAACTGCGCGCCATTGGCCAGCGCCCTATCAATAATATTGTAGACATTACAAACTTCATTCTGCACGAAACCGGTCAGCCCCTGCATGCTTTTGATGCCGATATGATCGCCGGTAAAAAGGTGCTGGTGAAGAACCTGGCTGAAGGCACACCTTTCGTAACCCTCGATGAAAAAGAAAGAAAGGCAAGCGCCGAAGACCTTATGATCTGCAATGGCAACAGTGAAGGCATGTGTTTTGCCGGCGTTTTTGGCGGCCGGCACAGCGGTGTTACCAATGCCACCAAAAACATTTTCCTCGAAAGCGCCTGGTTCAACCCGGTTGATATTCGTAAAACATCATTCCGTCATGGACTGCGTACCGACGCCGCTATGCGTTTTGAAAAGAACGTCGACATCAGCAATACGGTAAACGTATTGAAACGGGCCGCCCTGCTGATAAAAGAACTGGCTGGCGGTGAGATCGCTTCCGAAATAGTTGATGTATATCCAAAACCGGCACAGCAACCGCAGGTGCAGTTGAAATACCAGTTCCTGAAAAAACTGAGCGGTAAAAGCTATCCTGCCGATGCGGTAAAAAAGATCCTTATTGGCCTCGGTTTCGACATAATAAAGGAAAGCACCGAAGACATGGTGGTTTCGGCGCCCTTCAGCAAACCCGATATTCATTTACCCGCCGATATCGTTGAAGAGATCATGCGCATAGACGGGCTCGATAATGTGGAAATACCAAAGGCCATAACCATTTCACCGTCTGTTGAAACCAACCGCAGCAAACACATCTATCGCGAAAAAACCGCCAATTACCTGGTGGGCCTCGGTTTCAACGAGATCTTCACCAACTCCATTACCAATGCGGCCTATTTCGATGAACAGGAACTGAGCACAGCGGTAAAACTGCTGAACAACCTCAGCGCCGATCATAATATTATGCGCCCCTCCATGCTGCAAACCGGGCTGGAAGCCATAGCGCATAACCTTAACCGCAAAAACAACGACCTGCGCTTTTTCGAGTTCGGCAAAACCTATAGCACACAGGGCCCCGGCAGGTACAACGAGCATGAACATGTATGCCTGTACATCACCGGCCAGGTACAGGAAGATGGCTGGAAGGGTAAAGGCACCGAAGCAGATATCTTTTACCTGAAAGGCGTTGTGGCAAGAATATTGCAACTGACAGGCATCTCCAAAGCAGCCTTCGCCCCTGTAAATGAGGGAAGTAATTTGGTGAACGCCCTGCAGGTAACTATTAATAAAGATGTTGTAGTAAGGCTGGGCCAGGTGAAACCGCAGGAATTGAAGCGGTTCGACGTAAAACAACCGGTACTCTATGCCGATGTGGACTTTGAATTATTGCTGAAACATATTTCCGCCACCTCTATAAAAGCAAAAGAACTGCCCCGCCAGTTGCCCGTACGGCGCGACCTGGCGATGGTAGTGCCCAAATCCCTTCCCTTTGCTGATGTTGAAAGCACGGTGAAAAAAGTAAAACTCGATAAGCTACAGTCGATACAGCTGTTCGATATTTTTGAAAGTGAAAAGCTTGGGGCCGATAAAAAATCCCTAGCGGTAAGTTTTACCTTCCTCGACGAGGAAAAAACGCCCACCGACAAAGACATTGACGGCATGATGAATAAAATTATGAATGCCCTGGAAACAACACTGCAGGCCGAGATCAGAAAATGATAGCGCAGGCAGTGGTCCCGGCCCGGCCGGGACAAATAATGCCAGGCAAAAATTTGTTCAATGGAGGGATTACAGGAACAACTTCAACGGGTCACTGAAAAATTGCAGCAGGTGGTACAACGGTATCAGTTGCTGCAAAAAGAGCATGAGCAGTTAAGCAGGGAAGTGATTGCGTTGCGCGATAAAGAAAAAGCCCGGGTAATACGCATCGATGAGCTGGAAATGAAAATGACGGCACTGCAAACCGTTACCGGTCAACTGAACGATACGGAAAAGAAGGATGTAGAAAAAAGGATCAACCGTTACATCCGGGAAATTGACCGGTGCATTGCTTTATTGAGCGAATAATTCGTTCAAACCCGTTTTATCAGTCGCATTTTCATTTCATCTTCACCCTGGGAAAGTTCAAGGGTATAAATGCCATAGGGCAGGTCGTTCAAACCTTTCCAGGTAAATGTTTTATCGCCTTGTGGTATGTTTGTTTCGAGCCGGCTGCATTCGTAGCCCCGCTCATCGCGAAGAATGGCTTTAAGACTGGATTGAAGGGGAGCGATCAACTCCAGTGTCAGCGCGTCAATGAAGACGTTCGACCTAAGTTTAGCGAACATGGTAATCGTTTGGTTTTGGTGAGTAATCATAGAATACGAAAACATTTAATTTAAACCATCCAAAACGATCCTTTTGTAGCCGAGAAGTGTCCCTGTGTAAAGTGTGTTGATAAAAATAGAACAAGCTTTTCAAAATTGCAAGCAATGGAAGAATTAATTCCCATAAATGTTTTAATAGGCGACAGAACCTACCGCATTCGTATTGCCCCTTCCGATGAGGAAGTTGTACGAAAAACGCTTAAGCTGATCAACGATAAGATCCTTGAGTTCAAAACCACCTTTGCGGGTAAAGACATGCAGGACTATATAGCCATGGTTATCCTCTGGTACGCCACCCAGCAAAAAGCCACCGACAGCCAGCCGTTGATAGATAACCAGACAGGAGAGCAGCTTCAGGCCATCGAGAAGCTACTTGACAGAATGCTGGCTGATTGACCTTCACGCCGTTTCAGGTTACAGATCCACAACCTCGTAACCCCTAACTAATTCCTGACCTCCGGAAATCGAAAAAATGGGCAGTCCGGAATTGAATCCCTGATACCTGTACCCTGAAACCTGTAACCTGTTTTCCCCTGAAACCTGTATCTTGTAACCTTTAACAAAACTTATAACCCAAAACAATAACCCAGCACTAAAACATCCATGAACCCGTATCCAGCACACACAGTCACAATAACCAAATTCCCCATCTACAAATAACTGACTTCAAAATGCTTGCAGTGCCGCTGCCTCTTTTTTTGTATTTTCGCACATTCACATCTCGCTATGGTGAAATTGCGAAACATAGAGAGGGAGAGACAATGTAGAATTCTTTAAACATGTAAAACACAATGGATCAGAGTATGTTAACCGCTATAATAGGATTAGTGGCGCTACTGGCAGGTATAGTAGCGGGCAAATTCATCTTTGCCAAAAACACTAAGCAAAAAATTGAAGAGGCCGAAGCCCAGGCCCGCAAACTCGTTGCCGACGCACAAACGAATGCTGAAACCATCAAACAACAAAAACAGCTCGAAGCAAAAGAAAAATTCCTGGCCCTGAGAGCAGAGCACGACAAAGAAGTACTTGAGCGTAACCGGAAACTGAGCGAAACCGAAAACCGCGCCCGTCAGAAAGAACAGAGCATCAACGCCAAAGCCGACCAGCTCGACAAACAGATCAAGGAAAACGAAGCGATAAAAGATAACCTGAACCGGCAGATAGAAGTAGTGAACCTGAAGCGCACCGAGTTGGAAAAGCACCAGGAAGAACACATCCGCCGCCTCGAAAAGATCGCTGGTTTAACCGCGGATGAAGCTAAGAAACAACTGGTTGAGAGTTTAAAACAGGAAGCCCACACCCAGGCACTGGCCCTGCAGCAGGAGATCGTAGACGATGCCCGCCAGAAAGCCAACAAGGAAGCCCGCAAGATCATTATTCAAACCATACAGCGTACCGCTGCCGAGCAGGCCATCGAAAACTCCATCACCGTATTCAACCTCGAAAGTGACGAAATAAAAGGCCAGATCATTGGCCGCGAAGGCCGCAACATCAGGGCCATTGAGGCTGCTACCGGTGTTGACCTTATTGTTGACGATACGCCGGAAGCCATCATCCTTTCTTCTTTCGACCCCCTGCGCCGTGAAATTGCCCGTTTGAGCTTACAGCGCCTGGTGGCCGACGGCCGTATTCACCCTGCCCGTATTGAGGAAGTGGTAGAAAAAACCCGCCGCCAGATCGAAGAGCAGGTAATTGAAATTGGCGAACGTACTGTAATTGAATTAGGTATCCACGGTTTACATAAAGAGCTGGTTCGTATCGTTGGTAAAATGCGTTTCCGCTCTTCTTATGGTCAGAACCTGTTGATGCACAGCCGCGAAGTGGCTAACCTCTGTGGTATTATGGCTGCCGAGCTGGGCCTGAACCCCAAACTGGCCAAACGCGCCGGTCTGCTGCACGATATTGGTAAAGTACCCGATGAAGAATCAGAACTGAGCCACGCCCTGCTGGGAGCCAAGCTGGCCGAAAAATATGGTGAGAACCCCGCTGTAGTGAACGCTATCGGCGCCCACCACGATGAAATGGAAATGCAATATGTGATCTCGCCTATCGTTCAGGCCTGTGACGCCATCAGCGGCGCCCGCCCGGGAGCACGCCGGGAGATCATGCAACAATATTTACAGCGTATCAAGGAGCTGGAAAACCTGGCCATGTCGTACCAGGGCGTTGAAAAAGCCTACGCCATCCAGGCGGGCCGTGAGTTGCGGGTAATTGTAGAGGCTGAAAAAGTGACCGATAACGACTCAGACAAACTTTCGTTCGATATTGCCCAGAAGATCCAGACCGAAATGACCTATCCCGGACAAATTAAAGTTACCGTGATCAGGGAAAAACGGGCGGTGAACGTGGCCAAATAATAAAAAAATGTAGTAAAACCGGGCGGTTTGGGAAAATAATAATTATTAATTCGAAATAATGGTTACCTTTGCCTCCCCCAAAATTTGAATGTCATGAATGCAGCAGTTCAATTTGTACATGAGCAGTTGACAGGAAAAAAAGAGTTCCCGAAGTTTAAAGCGGGTGACAATATAACTGTGAACTATAAAATTATCGAAGGTGGTAAAGAGCGTATCCAGAGCTTTCGCGGCGATGTGATCAAACGCCAGGGTCAGGGTGGTACAGCTACCTTTACCGTACGTAAAATCTCCGATAGTGTAGGTGTTGAAAGAACATTCCCCGTTTATTCGCCCAATATCGATTCTATTGAGTTGAATAAAACCGGTCGTGTTCGTCGTGCAAAACTTTTCTACCTGCGCCAACGCAGTGGCAAAAGCGCTCGTATTAAGGAAAAACGCGTTAACACAACATCTGCAGTGGCTCAATAACCACCTGTACATACAACTAATTAAAGCGCCCCGACGCGTCGGGGCGCTTTTTTACTGCCCGGTTTGTTAAGCATCGGTAAAAACGCTTTTTTTACCGTTAGGTTCGTGTAATTTGCGCCAGAATTATGCGTTTTACTCTGTAAAAGAGCGTAATTTTGTTTTTCTAACTAATAAAAAGTTTATCATGTTACTTAGTCTTAATAACCTGTTGTTCATCTCAATGCCTGGTGGTAGTGAGTGGTTGCTGATCGTGCTGGCAGTGTTGGTGCTGTTTGGTGGACGTAAAATCCCGGAATTTATGCGCGGAATCGGCCGTGGTATCAGGGAATTTAATGATGCCAAGAACAACGTTAAGAAGGAAATTGAAGACGGTATTAATGAGAAGGAAACTAACAACAAACAGGCTTCTTCTACCACTACCCGCTAATTCATTAAGAACATATCACTTTTCTGTAACCGATTTGTCTGTCAAACCCGGTAACAACCTTTGTTTAAGTATCATTCTATAACGCAATACCACCAGGACCTGCTTTCCGGCACCACTTCATGTGTTGAAGCGGTGCAATACTACCTGCAGCAGATTGATGCCCGCAGGCACCTGAATGCATATGTGCATACTTATGCAGAAGAAGCGCTGAAACGGGCCGCTGAGCTCGATGCCAGCCGCAAAGCAGGAAAACCAACCGGCAAACTACATGGTGTTGTAATAGCACTGAAAGACGTTATCGCCTATAAAGACCATCCGCTTACGGCTGCATCAAAGATCCTCGAAGGCTTCAACCCCGTTTTCAATGCTACAGCTGTTGAAAGATTACTGGCTGAAGAAGCCATAATAATAGGACACACCAACTGCGACGAGTTTGCCATGGGTTCAACCAATGAAAACTCATCGTATGGCAAAGTGCTGAACGCAATCGACGAAAGCCGGGTACCCGGTGGTTCTTCGGGCGGTTCGGCCGTAGCGGTTCAGGCCGATCTGTGCATGGTAAGCCTCGGTAGCGATACCGGCGGCTCGGTTCGCCAGCCGGCCGATTTTTGTGGCGTGGTTGGGCTAAAACCTACCTATGGCCGCATCAGCCGGCATGGTCTTATTGCCTATGCCTCCTCGTTCGATCAGATCGGTATATTCGCCAATAACGTTCCCGATACTGCACTGGTACTGGAAATAATTGCCGGCCCCGATGACTTCGACAGTACGGGCGCACAGCAGCAGGTTGACGCTTACAGCGACCTTGCTCCCCTGCCTGCCAAACCGCTCAGGATCGCTTATTTCAAAGAAGCCCTGGAAAGCCCGGCGCTCGATAAAGAGATCAGGGATTCCATTCTGGAGTTTGCCCAAAAGCTAAAGGCCGATGGCCATACCGTAGAGCCGGTTGATTTTGAATACCTCGATTTCATTGTTCCCGCATACTATATTTTAACCACGGCGGAAGCCTCCAGCAACCTCTCGCGGTACGATGGGGTGAAATATGGACACCGCAACGTGGCTAAAAACAATTCTTTAACAGATTTTTATTGTGCCACCCGGTCAGAAGGATTCGGCTGGGAAGTAAAAAGACGCATTATGCTGGGTACCTTCGTTTTAAGCGCGGGTTACTACGATGCTTATTTTACCAAGGCGCAACAGGTTCGTAAGTTGTTGGTTGATAAGATCAACCTGATCTTCAGCCAGTTCGATGCCATCCTTCTCCCTACGGCTCCCTCTACCGCTTTCAGGATCGGCGAAAAGACCGAAGATCCCATCTCCATGTATTTAGCTGACATTTTTACAGTTTTTTCCAACCTTACAGGTATCCCAACCATCTCCATCCCGCTGTTTTGGCACAGTAATGGCATGCCTTACGGGGTGCAGATTATGACAAACCAATTTTCCGAGTTATATTTGCTCCGGCTATCCCAACAATGGATGCTGCAGTTCAGAACCGCCGGCTAATGAAAAGCCTAAACCCCTTCGACCCCCGGCCATAAATCTGGAGCTGTTTCTCCAACAATCCTTAAGAAAACTTCATCCGTTTCATCCTGTGTAAACATTCGCACAATCCATACCCCCGGGTCGATCATTATCATTATTTAATCAACGATGATGAAACGAAAACTTTTTATTTCGGGTATCATAGGCCTGGGTGTATTATGCATGGCATACAGTACTGACCACGGAATAGCAGTTAATCCCACCCCTGGTGGCAAAAAGCTGAAAAAGATTGTTCTTTCACAACAATTTGAGTTCCCTGGAAAAGTAGTTAATGACTCCGCAGATCCCCAGGATGAAGACATAACACAGGCTTTTGAAGCCGGTTATAATGCCGCTAATGGCATTCGGTTAAATCCCCGCGCTATTCAATTTGTGCAGGATTATATGGAAAGAAATGGCGAAGACCTTCGCAAAATGAAGGGCTGGGCCAAACCATATTTCAATATGATCGATGGCGTATTTAAGAAATACGGCCTTCCGGAAGAATTGAAATACCTCGCCGTTATTGAATCGGAATTGAAATCTACCGCCACCTCATGGGCCGGCGCAGTAGGTCCCTGGCAGCTTATGCCCCAGACCGCACGCGATCTTGGCCTCAAAGTGAACCGCAATATTGACGAACGCAGGAACTATACTAAGAGTACGCATGCGGCCGCCAAATACCTGCGCGACCTTTACCGCGAGTTTAACGACTGGTTACTGGTAATTGCAGCCTACAATGGCGGACCAGCCAACGTATACAGCGCCATCAGGAAAAGCCAGGGTAGCCGCAATTTCTGGAAGATCCAGAACTACCTGCCGGCCGAAACCCGTATGCACGTAAAGAAATTCATTGGCACCCATTATATCTTTGAAGGCCAGGGCAGCGTAACAACCCTTACAAAGGCTGAAATTACCGAACAACTTGGGGTTACCGCCACCTACCTCATCAATCGCCGGTTAACTTCCGATGAATTGAACAACGCCAAAAGCATGGAGGTTTCGGGTAAATATTACTCCGGGGCTATAGTTAAGAATATTATGATGGACCCTGCCGAATTCAGCCGGTACAACCCCGATTTTGACGCCATCATGGGCAGCAACAACAATGCGTATGAAATAAAATTACCGGCCGATAAAATGGAGCTGTTCATTGCCAATAAATATATTATTCTCAACGAGAGTGTGCAGATGTTGTTGAGCGGGGCTACGGTGGTGAAGTAATTCTTCATTTAGAAAAAGGCACAGAGAACATTTAGAATGCCATCAGCCAGCCGGCGGATGGCATTTCTGTTTTTTGGATCATTTCATGCCTGAAATACGAGTTTTTATTCTTGTTTAATACACACTTATTGCCAAAATCAACACAGCTATTGGCAAAACTGCGCGTTTATTCTGAAGCAGCAGCCTTAGCTAAAATGGTTAACTACCCGGTTAATCTAAATACGGGGGTACCCGACATTTCGATCCCGCTTTACACTATTGAAACCGGCGGTATGGTTTTACCTGTAACACTTCAATATCATGCCGGCGGATTCAAAATCAACGAACATTCAACCAGGGCAGGTTTAGGATGGTCGTTAAGTTGCGACCTTCAGGTTACGAGAACAATTAACGGGCTTGATGATTTCGATTACCGGGGCTATCTTTAAAACAGTGGTAAAAAGTCATAACCCTGCCAACAACAACAGCAATAAAACTACTAAGGGAAGTCATGATTCAGAAAATCAAAACAACGCCAGCAGAAATAAACATGAAAAAGCTGACGCTCGAAGAGCAAGAGAACAAAAAGCTGCACAACAAAACAAACAATAGTGATGAAAAAATCAAATAACAACTTTGGGATAATTCTTGCTGAATATAGAAAAACTGTTGCTATTGATTCCGTTGCTGCCAGAAAGCTTATTAAAAAGCTGGACTATCAAAATAATTTTTATTTACTCAAATGTATAGCGCAAACCTATCTTGACGAAGGTCGATTCAAAGATGGCAGCAGCGAATTACGTTCATCAATAAATATGCAAAAATGGAAATTGGCGGAGAAATATATCATTAAAGCCTTTACTATTAATGATGATAACGCTGAAGTGTTATATACCATGGGTGAAATCAGAAAATTAAGTGGGCAGGTAGATATAGCTATTTATTGCTTTGAACGAATAATAAAACTAGGAATAAAAACAATTGCTAACCAGGAATACGCCCGGGGTGTAAAATTCGCCAGAATTCTTATCAATGACGCCCGGTTTGAATTGTATAGACTTTATTATGATACTAACCCAGGCGTATCAAAAAAACTTTTACAATCCTTTAAAAATGAGCGTAACAAAAGTGTTGATACGATATTTAAGCCCTTGAAGAAATTTCTTCTTGATTGATTATCCACCAGCATTATTCACCGCCCAACACCTTCTTTATCGCCGCCGCTTTCAACAAACACTCCTCATATTCTTTGTCGGGATCGCTGTAGAACGTAATGGCCGAACCGGCCTGGAAGGAAAGATATTTACCGGCAGCATTATACATTATGCTCCGGATCACCACATTAAAATCAAAATCGCCTTCGGGCGTAATATACCCTACGGCGCCGGAGAAGATGCCGCGGCGGGTTTGCTCGTACCGCTCTATCAGTTCCATCACCCTTTTTTTGGGCGCGCCGGTCATAGAGCCCATGGGAAAGGTGGCCTTTATGGCCTCAATAAAATGAATATCGCTGCGCAGTCGCCCGCTAACGGTACTGATCATCTGATGCACCTGCGGAAAACTATAAATACCGAACAACTCTTCTACCTGTACCGACGCGGCCGAACAGATCTTCGACAGGTCGTTGCGTACCAGGTCAACGATCATCACATTCTCCGAGCGGTCCTTGGCGCTGTTGTACAGGTATTCTTTACTTTTTACATCCTCGCCTGCATCGTTCAGGTTTCGTTGGGCGGTGCCTTTTATCGGTTGGGAAAAGATATGTTCACCTTCTTTTTTCAAATAGCGTTCGGGACTGGCGCATAACAGGTACTTTTCGCCCGTTTTATAAAACGCAGCAAAAGGGTTGGGCGATGTATCGCTCAGCGAACAATATACCTGCAGCGGATCGATGGCTACGCCTTCCGCAAAAAACTCCTGGCAGAAGTTTATTTCATAACAATCGCCACGCAGAATGTGCTGCTGCAATTGCTGAATGATGCGAATATATTCATCCCTGCTGATGCGGTTATTGATGGGCGTGGCCAGTTGCTGCGGAGGCGTGGCCTGCGGTTCCATATTGCATATTTCATGAAATATGGTTTCATGACGGGCGTCAAATGCTCCGATCAGCAGTTCCTTTTCGCTTAATTGCAGAATTACTTCAGGAATAAAAAAACACAGATCGGGAAACCCGATGCCATCGGGGTTGTTACTTGAAAGGCCGTCGGTCTCGTTCTTAAGATCATAACTTAAATGACCGAACAGCCAGTCGCGGTGTTGTTCATACAACGCCTGCAACTGATCAAATGCGTTACCAGCTGCGGTTGAAAGGGTTCGAACTGCCCCTGCCGCTGCCATACATTCAAAACTATGATGCGGTAAATGATATTGCTGGTTGTCGAGAAAACAACAAATGTTGAACTGGTTGGCCCAGCTCAACATTTGTAATTTGGTTCGCTGAAGATCAGCGACGGGAAATGATATGAATTGTCTGCGCACTGTGGAAACAGGGTGAGCAGTAATAGAAGTAACCACTAAAAGTCCTCCTCATCATCGTCGAAGCCGCGGTCGTTGAAAAGGTCAAGGTCTTTGAATTCATCGTCGATGCCGAGATCATCGTCATCGTCGCCTTTTCCTTTTTTACCACCACCACCACCGGTTCCGCCGCTGCTGGCTTTCTTTCCTTTTGATTTGGGCAGATCGAATTCTTCAAAATCAGGATCCCAGTCATCATCCTCTTCGGGCTTATCCCAATCATCCACTTCATCATCAAGATCCTCATCATCGTCGTCATCGTCATCACCCTCTTCATCAGATTTCTTAGAAGAAGCTTTACCGCCTTTTTTGGCGGCCTTCGGCGTTTCTAACTCTTCGTCTTCCAAGTCTTCATCATCCTCATCTTCTTCTTTCTTTGGTTTTGATGAGGCTTTCTTCGGAGTTTCCTTAGAAGACTTTGGTGCAGAGTCTCCGCCGGTCTTTTTTTCCTTGTCAGATTTTGCTGCCATTGTCTGGTAAGATTATGTGTGTAAAATTTCGGCGAAGTTTTTAATCCGCCAAATTTTTTAAAAACAATTTTTCAATCAAAGAATCCGAAGTGAAAACTACTGAATTTCTATCAATTGTTCACGTCCCGGACCATTGGAAATATAATTTATATTCACACCTAAATATGTATTTATAAACGATACATATTCCTTCATGGTTGCAGGCAATTCACCGGCCGATCTAAAGCTGTCTGTAGCCGATTTCCAGCCTTTGAAACTTTTCAGTTCGGGTGTTATAGCCAATCTTGTCATTTGAAAAGGAATAGCCATCGTTTTTTTGTCTCCTACCATGTAAGACGTACATACTTTTAGCTCGTCAAAGGCGTCCAGCACATCGGCTTTGGTCATAACCAGCTTCGTTACGCCGTTTACCATACATGCAAAATTCAGGGCTACCAGGTCAATCCATCCACAGCGTCTGGGGCGGCCTGTAGTGGCGCCAAACTCGTTACCGATACGGCGCAGCTCTTCTCCCATTTCATCGTGCAACTCCGTTGGGAACGGTCCGCTGCCCACACGCGTGCAATAGGCTTTGGTAACACCGATCACTTCACGGATCTTTTGCGGCGCAACACCCAAACCGGTACAAACGCCGGCAGAAATGGTATTGGAGGAAGTTACAAACGGGAAAGTACCAAAGTCAACATCGAGCATACTGCCCTGTGCCCCTTCGGCCAAAACCTTTTTGCCTTCTCTTATCTTTTCATTGATGAAGTATTCGCCATTCACGATCTTGAATTCTTTCATGAACTCGAGCGCTTCAAAGAACTCTTCTTCCCAGGCAGAAATATCTTCATGGAAGTTAAGACTATCGAGCAATTTCTGGTGCTTCAGGCGCAAACGGATGTATTGCGTGGTAAAGCTTTTATCTAACAGATCGCCTACCCTTAAGCCGTTACGGCCTGTTTTATCCATATAAGCCGGCCCAATCCCTTTCAGGGTAGAACCGATCTTATCGTTTCCTTTAGATAATTCAGAAGCCTTATCCAGCGCGCGGTGCGTTGGCAGTATCAGGTGTGTTCTTTCTGAAATAAATAAATTCTTGCGGTAATCGATGCCAAACGCCTTAACCGTTTCGCATTCCCTTCTTAAAGTAACCGGGTCCAATACAACCCCGTTACCAATGAGGTTAATGGTGTTCTCATGAAAGATCCCTGAAGGAATCTGATGCAGAACTACCTTTTTATCGTTTACATATAACGTATGGCCTGCATTGGGACCGCCCTGAAAACGTGCAATAAGATCGTAGTTGGGAGCAAAATAGTCCACGATCTTGCCTTTGCCTTCATCGCCCCATTGAAGACCTAATAAAACATCAACCATTATTAAATATTTGAATAATTTGTAGCAAACGGGGGCAAAAATAGGACTTGAAAACCAAATCCCAAGTACCAAAAAACAAATACCAAATCTCAAGATCCAAATACCAAATCTCAAGACCCAAAAAACAAAACCTCAAGAACCCAAATAAATAACAAATCTCAATGACCAAACCTAAAGAACTTTAAAACCAATGGTCAATTAACAGCAGGTAATTGGCAAGTGCCTAAAACATAATGGCTTACAAGAAAACCCAGTGCATCAATAGTTTTGAGATATCTTTGAGATCCCAGAATTTGTGATTTTTGGGAACTTAGGAATTTGAGATTTGTGATTTAATGTTGTTCGGTATCGTACCGGTCAACCGTTTCAATTCCGGGCAATTTCTTCAACCGGTTCACCAACTCATCCAGTTCCTCCTTATCATGCACATACACCCTGATATTGCCGTGGAACAATCCTTCCCGGGCTTCAATGGTCATTGCATTGATGTTGATCTTCATTTCACCTGAGATCAGGTTGGTGATCTTGTGAATAACCCCCACATCATCGAGCCCCACTATCTTTAAACCGGTAAGGAACGAGATCTCTTTATTTTTGGCCCATTTGGTCTTTACCACCCGGTGGCCGTAATTACTCAGCAGGCGGGTTGCATTGGGGCAATTGGTTCTGTGTATGGTCAATCCCTTTCCGGTGCTTACAAACCCAAACACATCATCGCCGGGAATGGGTTTACAACAATTGGCCAGCGTATATACGATCTTGTCGCTGCTTTCGCCAAAAATGATCAGCTCGGCGTCTTTTTTATTCGGCAGGCTGTGAACAGGATCATGTTTTATTTCGGGCTTAACCGGTTTGGGTGGTTCCAGCTTATCGCCCAGTACATGAAACTCGCTCAGCTCTTTCAGGTCGATGGTCTTTACCGAGATCTGGTAATACAGATCGAGCGGCGACTGTAACTTATAAAATGAAGTAAGTATATCAACATTATGCTGGTTAAAGGCGGCGCCCAGATGCTCCATCTTTCGTTGCAGCACATACTTTCCTTCATCGGCCACCTTTCTTTTTTCTTCTTTTAAAGCATCCTTGATCTTACTTTTTGCCTTGGCCGTAACCACAATGTTCAGCCAGTCTTCATTGGGTTTTTGTTTGGCGCTGGTAATGATCTCAATCTGGTCGCCGCTGCGCAGCTTATGGCTGATGGGCACCAGCTTGTGGTTTATTTTGGCGCCAATACATTTCGACCCTACGGCGCTATGGATGGCAAAGGCAAAATCGAGGGCGGTGCTGTTTATCGGCAGCATTTTTACATCGCCCTTGGGCGTATAAACATATATTTCCTCGGCGAGGAAACTGGTCTTGAAATCGTGTAAGAAGTCGATGGAATCACTGTCCTGCGTATTGAGCACTTCGCGGATCTGCTGGAACCATTTATCGAACCGGCTTTCATCGGCAGTGCCTTCTTTATATTTCCAGTGAGCGGCCAACCCTTTTTCGGCGATCTCGTTCATCCGGCGGGTGCGCACCTGCACTTCAACCCATTTACCCTGCGGCCCCATCACAGTGGTATGCAGGGCCTCATAACCGTTCGATTTCGGGTTGCTCAACCAGTCGCGCAAACGCTCGGGCGAAGGCGTGTACTCATCGGTGATCACTGAATATACCTTCCAGCAACCTTCCTTTTCCTGTTCGAGCGGAATATTTAAAATAACCCTGATGGCGAACAGGTCATAAACTTCTTCAAAAGCCACCCCTTTCTTTTTCATTTTGTTCCAGATAGAGTGGATGCTTTTGGGCCGGCCATGAATATCGAATTCATACCCGGTCTTATCGAGTTTTTCTTTGATAGGTTTTATGAACTCATTGATGTACCTCGACCGCTCCCTTTTTGTTTCGGCCAGTTTGCGGGCAATTTCCCGGTACGCTTCCGGCTCCAGGTATTTCATGGCCAGGTCTTCCAACTCGGTTTTGATGGTATATAAACCCATCCGGTGCGAAAGCGGCGCATATACATATACCGTTTCGGAAGCGATCTTCAATTGTTTTTCCCGCTTCATACTGTCGAGGGTACGCATGTTGTGCAACCTGTCGGCCAGTTTAATTAATATAACGCGGGGGTCATCGGTGAGGGTGAGTAAGATCTTTTTGAAATTCTCAGCCTGCGCCGATGCGTTGACGTCAATGATATTAGAGATCTTCGTCAACCCGTCAACAATTCGGGCTATTTCAGTACCGAACTCCCGCTCAATATCTTCGAGGGTAACATCGGTATCTTCAACAGTATCGTGTAAAAGGGAACAAATAGTAGAACGTACGCCGAGGCCTATTTCCTCCACGCATATGCGGGCAACGGCCAGGGGGTGAAGAATATAGGGTTCGCCGCTCTTCCGCCGCATGGTCTTATGCGCATCGGCGCTCATTTCAAAGGCACGGCGGAGCAATTCTTTGTCACCGGGTTTTAGTTTGGGTTTCAAAACGCGTAACAAAGCCCGGTATTCACGGAGTATCAGCTTTTTTTCCTGCTCTTCATTCAAATTATATTTCGGTATCACGGCAACAGAATCCATAGTTAACGAATTTACGTAAAAATGCCCTATGTTTGCAACCCCAAACACGGTTGTAAGTTTTAAGTTCTAAGTTTTAAGTTATCCTAAACGCCTGATTTCCGAGTATTTTCGGTAATCCCAAAGATCAGGCCCGTGAGCTGTAAACCAACAACTGTGAACCAACAACTGTGAACTAAAAAGCGCATGTGGTGAAATTGGTAGACACGTCAGACTTAGGATCTGATGCCGCGAGGTGTGGGGGTTCGAGTCCCTCCATGCGCACCATCTTCAGGGCGGGTCATCTGCAACGGTGACCCGCATTTTTTTGCCACACCCCCAAAAGGGCACAAAAATATGCCGTTTATGCGCTGGCCCAAAAAACGAAAACAAAGATGGAAAATGATGATGGAAAGGCCTCCGTTATGTTTTGCATCTGCTGCTCGTATGGCTTGAACATGTATAGTCCCCAACAGGTCAAAAATACCCGGTCAACCGCCCCGGGCGACCCGAAAACCCAGCTTCCCCGCCCTGGCCTAACAATTGTCATACTACCTGCTGATGTTTATTATGCCCCGCTTTACCAAACTTGTTAACTTTATAAGGCATTAACTATTACTTATATGAATACCATTCTAGTACCGGTTGATTTTTCACCCGCCTCCCGCAACGCCTCTATGTACGCAGCAGAACTGGCAAAGCTGTTCAACAGCCGGTTGCTGCTTTTTCATGCTTATATGCTGCCCACCCCCATCAGCGAAGTGCCCTACGCCATGGTAACCGTCGATAACCTGCAAAAGGAGAACGAGGACCTGATCAGGAAAGAGGCAACCTGGCTGCACGAACAGTACGGCCGGGAAGTGGAATGGCTGGTGCGCATTGGCATTGCCTCCGATGAAATAAAAAACCTGAATAAAGAAAGGGAGATCGACCTGATTGTTATGGGCATGAAGGGCGCCGGCGGCCTCGATAAGATCATAGGCAGCACTACCACCAACGTGGCCCGGAAAGTAAAAACCCCCGTACTGGTAATTCCGCACGATACCGCCTATACCCCCATAAAAAATATCACCTATGCCAGCGATTTCAGCTACAAGACCAGCGTTCAGCTCTTTAACCTCCTGATTGAGCTGGCCCGAACCCTTATGGCCAAAATACACATCCTGTATGTTCGGCAAACTCATGGCGGCAACACAGAAGAGGAACTCACCGGTAAAAGAAGTAATGAAATTATTTTTGAAGGGGTTGAGCATGAATATGCCGTAATCGAGGAACCATCTGTAAATCAAGGAATTAACCGTTATTTACAACAACATAAAAGCGAAATGCTGGCCATGGTGGCCCATAAACATACCTTTCTGGAACGGCTTTTCTCGAAAAACCACACAACGGCAATGGCTTATGAAACCCATGTGCCCCTGTTAATACTACAGGATAAAGATTAATGAAATTAACTCTGAGACTGGTTTTGACCGAGTTCTCTGTTTGCCTTACCTTTGCAACCCAATTTAAAAAAAAGCGCTATGGCAACAGTTACCAGAGAGAATATCGGACTGCTGAATGATAAGATTACCATAAAAGTAGCCGGTGCAGATTATCTGCCGTCATTTGAAAAAGCACTCAAGAATTATAGTAAACAAGCCAATATACCTGGATTCCGTAAAGGCATGGTACCTACAGGCATGATCAAAAAGATGCATGGTCAGTCGGTATTTGCCGATGAGGTGATCAGAACAGTGGAAAAAGAGCTGAGCACCTATATGCAAAACGAAAAGCTGGAGATCTTTGCCCAGCCGTTACCGCTCGTTCAAAACGAAGGCCCAAAGCTCGACATGAACAACCCCGCCGAGTATGTGTTCGATTTTGAAGTTGGGTTGAAACCTGATTTCAAGGTAGCTGACCTGTCGAAAGAAAAAATGACCCGCTACAAGGTAACTGTAACCGAAGAAATGATCAATGAAGAAGTTAACCGTTTACAGGTGCGCCATGGCAAACTGGCCGATCGTGATGCAGTAACTGAAGACGATAACGTGTTGAACGTAACCTTTACTGAAACCGATGCCAATGGCAACGAGATCGAAGGGGGTATAAAAAAAGACAATAGCTTCCTGGTAAAATATTTTGGAACCGCATACCGTTCAACCCTTACCGGTAAAAAAACGGGCGATGTACTGAACTTCCAGTTGAATAAAGCCTTCGACGAAAAAGAAAGAGAATGGGTATTGGGCGACCTCGGCCTCGACAAACACGATGAAGCTGCTGCCGCCAAATTCTTCAACATGGCCATCACCAAGGTGGGACTGGTTGAAAAAGCAGCACTGAACGAAGAGTTCTTCAAAGCGGTTTATCCCAAAAAAGAAATCAATTCAGAAGCTGATCTCCGCAATGAAATAAAATCGGAGATTGAAGGCTACTGGGAAAAACAAACGAAAAATCACTTACAGCACGAAATTTACCACGTGCTGGTTGACCATACTAAAATTGAATTTCCTGAATCATTCCTGAAACGCTGGATGCAAACCGGCGGCGAGCAGCCAAAAACACAGGAAGAAGTGGAACATGAGTTCCCCACTTTCGTAAATCAGCTCAAATGGACCCTGATCACCGATCAACTGGTTCGGGAAAACAATATCGAAGTAAAGAATGAAGACATTGAAGCATTTGCCAAACAACAGTTATTCGGTTATATGGGCATGAGCATGCAGGAAGATGAACAACCCTGGATCGCTGAATACGTTACCCGTATGATGAAAGACCGCAAGTTTGTTGAAGATGCTTACCACCGCATTCAAACCGAAAAGGTTTTCGACCTGGCCGAAACAAAAGTGAACGCCGTTGAAAAACCTGTAACGGTTGAAGAGTTCAGCAAAGAAGCTGAAAAACACCAGCATCATCAGCATTAATAAGCGCTGTTCTCAAAATAATAAACCCGGATCGCTGACAATTTAATTGTTCACGATCCGGGTTTTTCTTTGGCCTTAACCTATGGTATCGCTACAAAAAAGCATGTATTCCGCGATCGGGGAAGCAACTAATTACCAACAATAACATAACAAATTGGTTGAAAGCTTCTTACACAACAATTTCCACAATAATAAACACTTGCTTATTCCGTTTATAATAACTATCTTTTTTCGCCCATTGCATCAAGAACCAGAAACCACTATCCTCCTTAAAAACCAGTAGATGAAATACCCTTTACTAGCTTTATCACTGCTTGTGATATTGAATGGCAGTGCACAGGAAATCCTGCGTCCCGTTCAGTTAAAAAGCGGTTCCCTTACAAAAACCAGCAACCTCCGGAACGACTTACACCTTACCGACTCATTGGTTAAATACCGTTTCAGGAACAAATTCTATACACTCATACAATTCAGCAAACTCCCCGATGTAGCTGAACGCCAGGCGTTGGCCAAAGAAGGCATTGTGTTGTATGATTACATTCCCGATAACACCTTTCTCGCCGAAATAAACGACCGGTTATCACCGGGCCGGTTGAAAAGGAATACTATCAGTGGCGTTTATACGCTGAATACAAAAGCAAAAATCGCACCTGCGCTTAAACAACAGTTAAGCGCCCATTCGCAGGATCCCGATAAACTCATTGCAGTCAGCTTTTACGGAAGCATCGATAAAACAGCCGCAATAACAGAATTAAAGCAGGCAGGCGCACAGATCGTTGAAACCAAAATTCAACCGGCGCATGTGGTGTTCATCAGCGCTAATGAAACCGATATTGAAAGAATTGCCGCGCTGCCATTTGTAGCCTATATAAGCAGCCAGCAAATGAAACCGGTGACGCTTAATTATAACAACCGGGCTGCGCATTCCGTAAATGCAATAGCCGCTACTGCCGGCCGCAATCTGCAGGGCAGTAATGTAGTGCTCGGCCATGGCGATAACGGGGATGTAAACTTTCATCTCGATCTATCCGGCCGCCTGATCAACCGAAACTCCGCTCCCGCCGCTTTACATGGCACAGCTACCATGGGCACTATGGGCGGCGGCGGCATCATAAATCAGAAATTCAAAGGCATGGCACCCAGGGCTACGCTTATCAGTCAGTACTTCAGCGACATTCTTGTAAATACCCCATACTACGTAGCCGACTATGGCATGGTGATCACCAATAACTCCTATCACTCCGCAGCCAATGGTTGTGCCGGTGAGGGCGATTATGATGTATTAAGCAATTACGTTGATGCGCAAATGAACAGCGACCTTAGTTTACAGCATGTGTTCGCATCGGGTAACGACGGCGCTCTAACCTGTTCGCCCTACCCCGGCGCATTTGCCACCATTAAATCGGGCTTTCAAACAGGTAAGAACGTACTTACTGTTGGCAATGTCGATAACCTGAACAACTATACCATTCTCAACACTTCAAGCCGCGGCCCGGTAGACGATGGCCGGTTGAAACCCGAGATCGTAGCCGGCGGCTCGGCTATTGCATCCTCAGCGCCGGTAAACGGCTACACCACCCTGTGGGGAACCAGTATGTCGGCCCCGGCCGTGTCGGGCGCACTTGGCCTGCTGTATGAACGCTACCGCCAGTTAAACGGTGGCGCCAACCCAACTGCGGCACTCATAAAGGCTGTAGCCTGTAACACCGCCGATGACCTCGGCAATGCCGGCCCCGACTTCACCTATGGCTTTGGTAACCTGAACGCGCTTAATGCCGTTGAAGCGCTCGAGAACAACACTTATTTCAATGGCGTCGTAAACAATGGCGGTTCGCAGAATTTCAATATTACCGGGGTACCGGCAGGTACCAAACAAATAAAGATCATGCTGTACTGGAACGACCCCGCAGGTACACCCTATGCAGCCACCACCCTTGTAAACAACCTTAACCTCACCGTAACCGCACCGGATGCCTCCGTTCATAATCCTTTGATCCTCGACCCTTCTGTTGGCAACGTAAACAATGTAGCCGTTGAGGGTGTCGACAACCGGAATAATATAGAGCAGGTAGTGATCAACAACCCACCGGCCGGCAACTTTACCGTAACGGTATCGGGTGCCGCCGTGCCCCAGGGCCCGCAGGATTTTGTTGTTACATACCAGGTAATTGCTCCCGCCGTTCAGGTAACTTATCCTTACGGCGAAGACACCTGGGTACCCGGCGAAACGGAGATCATTCGCTGGAGCGCAACCGACGACAATACCAACACGTTCACTATTGAATACTCCATCGACAATGGCAGTAACTGGACGGTCATCGCCAACAACGTTGCCGCCAACCTGCGCCTGTATAGCTGGACAACCCCCAACTCGCCCACCACTACGGCCCTTGTTCGGGTAAGCCGCAACGGCACCGGTTATACAGACGCAAGCAATTACACATTCACTATACTCGCCCAGCCGGCCGTTACTATGACCAATACCTGTGCCGGTTATGTGAACTTCAGCTGGGCCGCCGTCACCGGCGCTACCAGTTACGATATTATGATGTATAATGGCAATGATATGAGTATTGTTGCCAGTATACCCGGCACCAGCTATTTACTGGGCGGGTTGAATAAAGACAGCACCTATTACTTCGCCGTACGGGCAGTGATGGGCAGCACTCCGGGACGCCGTTGTATAGCACAATCCGTTACCCCATCAGGCGGCGCCTGTGCTTCTCCAACATTCGATAACGATCTTACCACCAGTGGGCTGGTTGCTCCCGTAACCGGCCGTATGCATACCACTTCCCAACTGGGCGCCGTAGCACCGCAGGTTACAATTAAGAACATGGGAAGCGCAGCCTTTTCCGGCACGTTCGATGTTACTTACCAGGTAAATAACGGAACGCCGGTTACAGAAGCCACTTCCCAAACTATAGCAGCTGGCGACACCTACACCCATACGTTTGCTACCGCATACGATTTTTCAGCGCCAGGCACATACACCATAAAAGCATGGGTTGATGCTACCACCGATCCTTTACATATAAACGATACCCTGGTTACAGTTGTAAAACAACTGGAGAACGATCCCATACCGTTAACGCCATCCTTTACCGAAGGTTTTGAAAGCGCTGCCGCAAATGCCTATACCAATGGCGCCCGCGGTTTCGATGGCCTCGACCGCGCCGATTTCTTTTCACACAGCACCAACGGGCGGGTACGCACATTCGTGAATACAGGATTTGCCCGAACCGGTAGCCGCGCAGCAACCCTCGATCAGATCGCCAACCTGGGTATTATTTCAACAGACAGCCTTATAACCACATTCAACCTCGGTGCCTATGGCCCTACCGATCAGATCTGGCTGTCGTTCTATTTCAGGAACCAGGGCATCGATTTCTCTGCAGGCAACAACCGGGTGTTTATCAGGGGAAGTGAAACAGACGCCTGGATTCCCGTATATACATTGCCCATAAATGCAGCCGACTTCGGCGTGTACCGTGCCGCCACACCGGTTAACATCACCGAAACACTGGCGAACGCCGTACCGGCGCAAAGCGTAAGCAGCAGCTTTCAGGTGAAATTCTGTGAACAGGGCTACCGTTCTGCCAACTCAGTGATCGTTAATGGCAACATCGACGATGGTTATACTTTCGACGATATTACCTTAACCATCACAACCGATGATGTAAGCATGATGCAACTGGTAAACCCGGCGCCAACCAACGTATGCGCGCTCAGCAGTGCAGAGCCCATTACGGTACAGGTAAAAAATTACAGCACGGGAACACTTACCAACGTACCCGTTTCTTACCAGATAGATAACGGCACAGTCATCACCGAAAACATTCTATCGATAAATGCCGGCCAGGTGCTGAACTATACATTTACACAAACGGCCAACCTCGCAACGTATAAGCAATATACCATTGCAACCTGGGTGAATTACGCTACCGACAGTTACTGGGTGAACGATACTGTTACCAACAGCTTCCGCACTTCCCCGCTCATTACCAGCTACCCGTACCTCGAAAGCTTTGAAAGCAGTGATGGCAACTGGTATACCGGTGGCCTGAACAGCAGCTGGGAATGGGGAACACCGGCAGCGCCCGTTATCAATAATGCCGCCAACGGCACAAATGCATGGGTTACCAATCTTGCAGGCAATCACAACAACAATGAATTATCATACCTGTATTCACCCTGTTTCGACCTGAGCGCATTGACCCAACCGGTGCTTTCGTTCAGTCATATCTTTAGAATGGAAGATAACTGCAACTGCGATTTCCATTGGGCTGAATACAGCACCGATGGTACCAACTGGTACAAACTGGGAACAACAAGCGGCGGTACCAACTGGTACGACAACCCGTTGTACCAGGCGTGGAAGATCTCCAATACCCGCTGGCATGTAAGCAGTTTCGATGTGCCGGTTAATACCAGTACAGTACGTTTCAGGATCGTTATGTACGGCGACCCCGGCGTTACCTATGAAGGCGTGGGTATCGATGACATCCATGTTTTTGACAAGGCAGCTATTTATACCGGCGCCTCCATCACCAGCGGCCTGGCACAAACGGTGAGCGGCAACAACTGGATCCATTTCAACTCAGGCGGCAACCGGGTGGCATCTGTCAACGCGCACGGACAAAACCTCGGCAATACCGATGTTAGCGTTTACATAAACCCCACAATAGTTCGCAATGATGGCACGCAGTATTACCTCGACAGGAACATTGTGATCAGACCCGACAATGCCCCATCGGGCGCGGTAAGTGTTCGCTTTTACTTCACCAACACCGAAGTAAATAACATGCTGAACGAAACAAGTTGCGGAACCTGCAGCAATCTTACCGGTGCATATGAGGCAGGTATAACGAAATACAGCGGCCCACCGGCTGAAGAGAATGGCACTATTGCCGATAACCTTAACGGTTTGCTTAGTTTCATTACGCCGGCTAACGTTGATATAATACCGTACGACAATGGTTATTATGCCGAATACCAGGTAACCAGCTTTTCCGAATTCTGGATCAATGGCGGCGGGCCCGGTCAGAACCAGCCATTGCCACTTGTGCTGGGTATATTCACTGTTACAAAAAATAATGCGACCGCCTTGTTACAATGGACCACCCTGCAGGAAACCAATACCGCTGAATTCAGTATTGAAAGAAGCACCGACGGCGTACATTACGAGATCATAGGATCGGTAGCTGCCGGCGGTAATACCACCACAGAAAGCAAATACCAGTTCACCGATAAACAAATGGCAGCCGGCATCAATTACTATCGCATAAAAACGGTTGATAAAGATGCGAAGTACAGCTGGTCGCCGGTTCGTTCGGTAAATAATTCAGATAGCGATTTCACTATCAGCGTGCTGCCTAACCCGGTAACAAAAGGCGTGGTGTATATCAATACCTCAGTGAACTGCAACCGCATCGAGCTGCGCGATGTAACGGGCCGCCTGGTAAAAACAGTGAATGTGAAAGGCACCCATAACCCATTACCTGTTGACGGGTTGAAGAAAGGCATGTACTTCGTAACGGTTGTTACCGACAATGGCGATAAAGTAGAAAAAATAGTTATTCAATAAGGTGAAGTAAGAAGTATGTTAGGGTGTGTCACTCTTCGGGAGCGGCTCACCCTTTTTCTTTGCCGTGAAACTGTGATATCCGGAAAAAGGATTTTCACGTTTGCCGATTCACGTTTCACGTTTACAATTGCCGATTCACAACTTAAGAGTAATTTTGCCTTCCAAAAAACAAAGCATTGAAGCAGCAAGGGGATCCTACGAACAATCAAAAAACGGCAGGCTGGTTATGGTTTTTGACAGGGATAGGGTTTTCGATATTATGGCCCTCTGCCGCAGTGGCAACCAAATTCGGTTTGCAGGCAGCCCAACCATTTGTGATCTGTATCGTACGATTTTTTGTTGCCGGTTTATTAATGCTTATCATCTCCCACGGTATCCTGCGCAAACGACTTCCGCAAAAAAACGAATGGAAACAACTGGCCATCTATGGTTTACTTAACATTTCATTGTACCTGGGGTTGTATGTACTGGCCATGCGCAATGTATCGGCCGGTTTAGGTTCACTCGCCATTGCCACCAACCCGGTATTGTTCAGCCTCATGAATGCGCTGATCTTCGGTAAACGTTTACGCACCATTACCGTCGTAAGCCTTATACTTTGCATGGGCGGTGTACTGCTGGCAGCCTGGCCTTTGTTTAAAAACAGTTATGCCACACCGGGCGGCATCGCATTGCTGCTATTCTGCATGGTTATTTATTCGGCCGGTATCATTTACTTCTCGAAGCAAAACTGGGAGAACATGCACATTCTCTCCATCAATGGCTGGCAAACTTTACTGGGCGGATTGTTTCTGTTACCATTTGCCATTGCCACCTACGACGGCAGTAAAAATGTATGGGGATTCCAAATGCTTGCGCCCATTCTGTGGCTGGCCATTCCGGTATCTATCATTGGTGTGCAGTTATGGTTATACCTGCTGAAAGACAATGCGGTAAAAGCCTCTTTCTGGCTGTTCCTCTGCCCTGTTTTCGGCTTTATCATAGCTTCTGTAATGGTGCATGAACCCATCGGCTTTTTTACCATTACCGGTATGCTATTGACTTTAGCAGGGCTTTACCTGGTGCAGAAATATAAATCTGAGTAGTTCTTTTTTCATTGCTAAACGATGAGCAAAATCTTATAAGACTGATTGCCATATGGTTCCCTCCTTCAGGGGGAACAGGGGGTATATTTCCGCATTGCGTAAATGAGGTTTTCCAAATCCGTAAGCCTTTCCACCCCCGCAAAACGAACTTTGCGCAAAGAATTTGCGCAAATAATTTATGAAGAAAGGCACTTATACCCTCGCACTGTTTTTACTAGTTACGTTTAATGCAGTCAGCCAGGTAGCAACCCTGAAAGGCAACGTCAAAAACGAAAAAGGCGATACACTCACTTCAGTTTCAATATTCGTCAAAGGGAAAAAGATCGGTACCGTAACAACAGCAACCGGCCGGTATGAACTGGTGAACCTGAAACCGGGTACCTATACCATTCATGCATCATTGATCGGTTATGAAACGGGTACGCAAAAACTCACCCTCGCAGAAGGCGATAATCAAACGCTCGATTTTATCCTGAAGGAAACAACCTATGAACTGCAGCAGGTTGAGATCACCGGCCGCCGCGAAACCGGATACAAAAACACCACCTCCTTCATCGGTTCCAAAACAGCTACGCCACTTAAAGATGTTCCCCAGGCAGTAAGTTACGTTACCAAAGAGCTGATGCAGGACCAGGCCGCTGCCCGCGTAGGAGACGTGGTAAAGAACTTCAGCGGCGTAAACCAGTTCACGTCTAATAACGATATTGCCATCAGAGGTTTTCGCATTTTCGCCGGCAATGGCACCATGCTGGTAAATGGTT
>CBIHPC010000044.1:0-34973 GCA_966211305.1 uncultured Niastella sp. | reverse complement strand
ATCACCATTTCGGCATTGAAATAGGATGCGATTTCGCGAATGCGGTTGGCACTTCCCACGTCAGGGGCCGCAAAGGTAAGGTTTTCTAACTGAAGTTGCTGGATGTAAGGAATAAAAATAGCGGAGCTGTCGAGGTGGTCAACAGGAATGTCGAAATACCCCTGGATCTGCGGAGCGTGCAGGTCCATAGTAATGACGCGATCGGCGCCGGCAGCCACTAACATATTGGCAACCAGCTTGGAACCAATGGCCACGCGGGGCTTGTCCTTTCGGTCCTGCCGCGCATAGCCATAATATGGTATCACTGCCACCACCTTATAGGCCGAAGCCCGCCGGGCGGCATCGATCATTAATAATAATTCCAGAATATTTTCGGCCGGGGCAAAAGTGCTTTGCACCAGGAAAACCATGTCGCCACGGATACTCTCCTGAAATACAGGCTGAATTTCTCCGTCGCTAAACTTAGAGATGGTTATTTTTCCAAGGGTGGCCCCGAATTTCTGAGCTATTTTCTCGGCAAGGTATTGTGAGCCTGTGCCGGAAAAGATCTTGACTGACATTTGCATACCGCGGTAAAATGTGCGGCGAAGATAACGCGAAGCCAGGTATTGCCCGATAACCTTTGTACAAAATATTTATTCGAATCCGGTGTATAAAAATAGCATTCCCAATGGTTATTGATTAATCGGTGCATCCCCAAAGATCCGTGTTACTTGGTTACAGTCAGCAGCATCCTTGATCCGCCGGGCGCAGCAGCAGCCGTTTTATGCGAAGTACCCGCGTCTTTGGCGATCGACTTTTTGGGATAGAACGCATAAAAAATAGCGGAACAAATAAAAATTGAGAAGAAAAGGGCTACAAAATACATTCCAATGCAAAAAAGGAAGGGCTGATAACCTCCGATAGCGGCTAAAGTAGTCTTTCTGTTCATGGGGGATATAGATTAATATTCTTAATAAGATTTGGATTTCTACTCTGAAATAACGCACAATTTAGTCTTTTAAGTACATTTTGTGGTTATTATAGTATTTGTCCGAAAAGTACTGAGAATATTTGAACTATGCAAGAGATAAGATTTTCAATAAAAAAATGGGCTAAGGACGACCGGCCGCGGGAAAAGCTACTTGGGAAAAATCCATCCTCTTTAAGCGACTCTGAACTACTGTCAATACTCATCGGAAACGGTAATCGGGAAAAAAATGCCATTGAACTGGCAAAAGAGGTATTACGGCTGGGCAAGAACAACCTAAATGAACTAGGTAAAGTTACCATACCCGAAATGATGCGGATAAAAGGGATCGGAAAAGTGAAGGCTATAACCATTTCGGCAGCCCTTGAATTGGGGCGCCGCCGGCAGGCTACCCTGTCCCTGGAAAAACCCACTGTAAAAAGCAGCCGCGACATTGCCACCTACCTCCAGGCACTTTTCCGCGATCTGCCCCATGAGGTTTTTGCCGTCGCCTACCTGAACCGGGCCAACCGCATCAATCATTTTGAAGTAATAAGTAAAGGCGGGATAACAGGTACCATTGCCGATCCCCGCATTATATTAAAGCGGGCCCTGCTTGAGGATGCCGTAAGCCTGATCCTTTGCCATAACCACCCTTCGGGCAGTCTGAAACCGAGCAAGGCCGATCAGGATCTGACCCAAAAACTGAAGGAGGCCTCGAACCTGTTCGACATCTCCCTTTTTGACCATATTATAGTGAGTGAAAACGGCTATTTCAGCTTTGCAGATGCGGGAATATTGTAGTTTGTGGTTTATGGTTTATGGTTTGTGGTTAACCGCAAATTTGAAATTGCCGGCTATTTTCTCAAGGCTGCAATTCGGGCATTTCCAATCCTGCTGAAATCACTGATCGCTCGCTAAAACTCAGATTTCCGAAATAAAACAACCATAAACAACAAACTATAAACAATAAACAAACTAAGCTTGCGCCGTGGGGCCACCGAAATTCATGGGGATCTGTACATCTTCCAGGTCCTGGATCTTTCCATTGGCAGCTTCAAAACGCTGAATATTCTCCGTCAGTGCTTTCATAAAGCGTTTGGCATGCTGAGGCGTTAATATAATACGTGATTTTACCTTACTTTTTGGCGTTCCCGGCATTACATTCACAAAATCTATCACAAACTCTGCATGGGAATGGGTAATGATGGCAAGATTGGCATACTCTCCTTCCGCTACTTCTTCTGAAATTTCGATATTAAGCTGATTTTGTTGCTGGTTTTGTTCTTCCATCATAAAAAGTTTAAGCCTCAAAAGTAAGAAACAGGGCGAAATGGTTTGTACGGAATTTAATTTTTCACCTCATATTAATTAAAAAAGAAACCGTTCCCCATTTCGGGAAACGGTTTCCAAACCATAACAGAGCTATTAGAATTTATCCCAGAACAATTTGGTTTCCACTTTATCATTACCCATAATGGCAGCGGCCGAGGTATAGTTAGTACCATTCAACTGCTGCTCGTTACCCGGATAAGGAAAGCGGTTGGGAAAACCGGATTTCGCATTTGCTGCAAGTGTTAATGCCGGATAATCAAGTCTTCGTAATTCAGTCCAGCCATCGAAAGGACGATTGTACAAAGCGATCCATTTCTGAAAACCGATCTTTTGCTTGTAGCTGCCGGTAGCGGTACCGTAAGCCACTTCTGGTTGGGCAAGATAGGTTGCGGCATCTGCCGCACTACCGCCCCAATATAAAATAGAAGCGGTAATGGCATTGTTATAATGATCTTCTGCTGTTCCCGGTACATTATAGCCACGTTCTATGGCTTCTGCACGCAAAAATTCGGTTTCAACATAATCAGCAAAGATTACCGGATCAGATGCTGTTGAAACCTTTGCACTTGGTTTACTGAAATCGGCAAAAGTGTTCACCGTACCAACAATACCACCGGCATAATCACCGGCATTATTGGTGCCGAAATAGAGCGATTTCCGTGGGTCGTTCAAAGCGATCAATGGATCCATCAGGTCTTTTGCTGCTAAATAATCTGAACGGCCGCCCAATACAATATCGGCATATAAAGGATTGGTATTAGGACTGGTGCCCAGGTAAGTCAGCATGGCATTATCTGCTGCCGCAGAAATGGCTTTGGGCGCAGCTGCTTCCACGGCGGCTTTGGCTGCTGAATTGTCAACATCAGCCAGCAACATACCCATTTTCAGCTGCAGGGAATTGGCAAACTTTATCCATTTGCCAACATTACCCGCATAGATCAGGTCGTCCGCTGCATCAAAACCGTTACTGGAAGCATTTAACTTGCCAATATCAGCAGCCAGCCGGCTCATCAGATCGGTATATATTGTTTTTGCATCATCGTATACAGGGAACAGGTTGTTGGGATTCAATGCTTCTGTGTAAGGAACGTTGCCAAACGTATTTACCAGAATGTTGTAAGCATATACCTGCATGACGTCGATCATAGCCAATTGATTCTGCTTAACACCTGCATCCAGCGCAACATCGGCCTCAATAACCCGTGCAGCCTCTTTCAAATCGTTTAAAACATCGCGGTACATTCTCGTCCACCATGCCTGCGGAATAGCCCGGGTGGTGAAATCGTACTGGGCTTCATCCTGGTATACGGCCATGGCCCAGTGCTTTACTGTAAAACGGAATACATTTACGTTTACGCTGGCATTGGCCAGGCCATCTCCGATATTCTTTACTGCGTTTGAAAACAGGGTTGGCCCGGGTACCGCGGCCGGCTTCTTGGTTTCTTCATTAAAACGGGAGATATCTTTTGTGCATGCCACCAACATCAATACCGGCAGTGCTATATAAATGAGTTTTCTCATGATTTTCATTTTTTAGAATTTCAACCTAATATTCATACCAATTGAACGGGTAGTGGGATAAGCGCCGCTTTGCATACCCTGTAAATTACCGGCCGACAGATTTTCTTCCGGATCGGCATAAGGCAGATTCTTATGAATGATCCATAAGTTCCGGCCAAATACAGATACATCGATACCCTTAATTGCTTTGATCTTTGAATAGATGCCTGAGGGTAATGCATAAGAGATGCTGGCTTCTCTTAATTTGACATAACTGGCATCGAATGCGTAGTTTGATTGCGGCATATTAGATGTGTTGGCATCGATCACTACGCGTTTGGTGTTCACTTTTCCGTCTTTGTCAACACCATCGAGTATTACGCCACCGCCATCGGCCAGTGAATTACGAACCGGTTTGCCGAGGTCGTTCAAACCTGCAGATTCTTTCAACACACCTGTGTATTGCGCATAAAACTGGTCGAGCGACCAAACATGACCGCCTTTACGCATGTCGACCAGAAAGCCTACTGAAAGGTTTTTGAATTTAAAGCTATTGTACACACCACCGATCCAGTCGGGGTTTACATTACCAATAACGTTTGAAGTTGTAGAAGTAACTTCATAGTAACCGTCATCATCAACCAGGCGTTTACCATCTTTCATTACCCATGTTCTGCCCTGAATGGTTCCATAAGGTTGATCGATGGAAGCATTGATACTTACACCGCCCTGAAATGAACCGATCTGCAGGTTCTTACTGTCGTTATACAATGACAGCACTTTGTTGCGATTACGTGTCCAGTTTACATTGATATTCCATGTAAAGTTATTGGTACGAACCGGAGTGCCGTATAATGATAGTTCCACACCTTTGTTTTCAATCTCACCGGCATTTACATATTTGCTTATATAACCGGTAGAAGCGGAAACCGACACAGGAATGATCTGGTCAATGGTATTGGTTATGTAATATGTAATGTCGAACCCGATGCGACTCTTGGCAAAAGCCATTTCCAGCCCTAATTCGCGGCTTTTGGTACGTTCAGGCTTCAATTCGCCGTTATTCTTTGTATCGGGCAAAGAGAATAAGATAGTACTTCCAAACGGATTCGGTTTGTCGTATACATCTTTTACACTTCCCCAGGGAGCGCTGTTACCTACGGTGGCATAGTTCAAACGGATCTTACCGGAAGATAACCAGGGCACTGTAGGCAAATGATGTGAGAACAACCAGCTACCTGACACCGCATAATAGTTATAGGCATTTTCATCAACCGGCAAGGTAGAAGACCGGTCTCTGCGGAAGGTGGCATCGAGTGAAAGGTAATCCTGATAGCTAAGCGTAATACCGCCAAAATAACCATCAACGGCAATCGGTTGATATGTTTCTGTTGGCGCCGGCACTGTTCCTTTTGAATTGGAAATGCTATATAAACCAGGGACGATTAAACCGCCCGAAGTGGTTGCCAGCGAAGAACGCGATGTTGTTCTGCGCAGGTTGGTTCCCAACAGGGCTTTCAAATTGATATCCGCCGTCAGGTTCTTATCGAAATTGGCCATCAGGTCATAGTTGAGCTCGTTAAACGTTCTGTCGAAACGGGTATAGGATGCTACTCCCTGGCTTCCTACAGCCACCCGCTCCTCCTGGAGTTCGGTATAATTATCAACCGAAATACGGCCAAGGAAACTTAACCAGTCAGTGGCTTTATAGTCTAAAGAAGCATAACCGAATACGCGGCTGCGGGTATCCGTTTCATAATTCTCATACACTGTCCAGTAGTAGTTATCGGTATAAATAGGCACCAAACCACTGGCTGTAGAAGGATCTTTCCAGTTCCAGGTTACATTTTTGCGGTTCCTGAAATATGCCTCTTTCTGTTCTTTAATATCAACGTTTGTCTGATACCATTGTCTGAAATTCTGGTTCACATTACGTCCACTGTAACCGGTGCCATACCGGCCTTTGCCATCGATCTTTGAATAGTTTACAGAAGCGGTGGCCGTTAATTTGGGCGTAACATTGTAGCTGGCGCCGAAGTTGATAATGTTCTTGATGAGTGAACTGTTGGGTAAAACGCCCTGGTCATCGTTCCGGGTATAACCTAATTTAAAAGAACCTTTATCGCTGGCGCCATCCAACATGATATTCTGGTTATTTGAAACGGAAGTTTCGTAAAATGAGGAAGGATCGTTTTTAGCGGCCACCCAGGGACGGGCTTTTTTATAATTAGGAGAAGCGGGATCAAAAGCATCCCAATGATATACCATCAAATTTGGATCAAACTTTACTCCATAAGAAGCATCTTCCGAGGTAGGCACAACATAATCTTTTACACCGTCGCCATCCACATCAAAAAATAAAAATCCGTCCTGCTGGTAAGATGAAGAATAACCAGCGCCATATTCTTTCTGATAACCGGGGAATGTTTTCTTGTCGATCGAATTCACGGTAATACCTGAATTCACAGTCAACCCCAAACCCCGCTTAGACTTTTTGGTAGTGATCATGATTACGCCATTAGCAGCTCTGGAGCCATAAAGGGCAGTAGCGGCGGCGCCTTTCAACACGTTGATACTTTCAATATCATCAGGGTTGATATCAGAAGCGGCGTTACCATAATCGTAACCGCCCCGGCCGGTTTGCTGGGTGCTTCTATTGTTAATAGTGTTATCAACCGGCACACCGTCTACAACAAACAACGCCTGGTTGCCTCCGGAAATAGATTTTGTACCTCTGATCACAATGTTGGTAGAGCTACCCATACCGTTACCTTGTGAAATTTGCAATCCGGATATTTTTCCGGATAATGCACTGAATGCATTGCCCGAGCGCAAACGGCTTACATCTTCCCCAGCGATCTGTTGGGCAGCATAAGGCAGGGTATTTTTCGATCTTTTAATACCCAACGCCGTTACAACCACTTCGCTCATGGTGTCGAGGGGGTTCAACGAAACCAGCAATGAGCCCGAGCTATTGGCCTTTGCTTCGATTTGTTCAAAACCCACGGCGGAAATTACGAATGTGGCGTTTGTGGGAGCGGTGATGGTGAAGTTGCCGTTTGCATCGGCGGCGACGGCACTAGTGGTGCCTTTGATCTTAATTGTAGCAAAAGGAATGGGATCTCCTTTTGAATCTTTAACCTGCCCGGAGGTTGTTTTGTTTTGACCCAGGGCCATAGCAGTGCATAGCACTAGCACTGCCAGCAGTGATAGCATTTTTCTCATGTGACTTGTAAGTTTAAAATGTGACGAACCAGTTCTAAAAGTATCGAAATCCTGAAATACTATAAAAAAAAGTTAAACCAAAACTCCGATACCCAGACCCGTTTGGCCTAGACAAAAAGAATTTGTAGAATGCTACAATTCTTTTTATCATGAAGGGAATTACAATCTTATGATCCTTATGGGAGGGAATGGAAAAGTGGCTATAAATAACTAATGATTATATAATTAATATATTAAATCAATAAATAATTAATTGAATTAATAACTTATAAGTGATCTTGTAAAAGAAAGTCACAATCAGCGATATTTTAAGCGGCTAAAAAGTGCAAAATGATAGACATTAGAATTTAATTAACTACAAGGGAGTTGATCTTTAAAAAGGGGTTTTCGGCAGGACAAGACCACATGCAGAGCATGAAACTGGAATAAAACCGCTTTGCCGTACTATACAGATCGTATTCACGCTTAAAATAGTTAATGCCGCCCGAATTGGGAACCGAGGTAGTCCGGCTTCCGCGGTCAGTATTGTCAAACGTATACTTAATGCCTTTGTCATTGGTAACTACAAAACTTTTGATGACATTGGAATTACTGCCGTCAAACCCGGTAGTATATGTGATTACAAGATCCTGGTAGGGAATGGTCTTAAACACCTGGTTTATATTGTCAAAGACGAGCCGGCAGGAAAGACCAGGCGCAGCCACTTCAAACACATCGGGTTCCAGATCACTGTTTGTAGCTAACGTTGCATCGATATTTTGCAGATCGGTAACTTCATCTGCGCATGTAACCGTATTGTTATCATTGCCAATGGTAAAGTTTTTGATGGCTGTACCATTTTGATTGAACATCCATCCGTTTTCTACATCGTCCGGTAAGTCTTTCAAAATACGGGTAACAGCACCACCCGCATTTAGCTTCCATCCAATGCCCGTTCTTGGGTCGCCGGCATCTTTTACCATAACGCCGTTGGTAGAATATTCGAGCGAAACAGGCACCGCTAAATCACCATGACCAATTTTATAGAGGGGAATAGAGACCGAAGCGGCTCCTGAATACAGGTCAACATCTACGTTATTTTGGGCGAATGTAGTTACGGTGATAAGACAAAAGGTTATAAGCAGCCATACTCTGGCTGAAAACAATTAAAATTTCATGTAATGGAATTTTAATAGATAGGATGATGCTGCAAACTTTAAAAGAACGAAGAAATGAATAACCATGCAGTTTTGGCAATAGCCGTGTTATTTAAGGCAATAAGTATGCAGATGGGTAATTTAAAAAAACTATTCATCCTTTTACAATTCACTTTTAATAATATTTCTGGCTATCACAATGGCAAAAAATGGCTATCTCAATTAAGAGACAGCCATTTTTGATATCAAAAAATTAATATAACCTATCTGGTACCTGTATACACCAGTTTTTCAGTGATCGTTCTCGTAGGCGCTGGCATCGGATAAGCATAGCTTAACATAAATGTTTTTGTAGCGGGGTCATATGTGTTATTATAGGCTGGCCGGGCAGGATCGGCATAATTTCCAACGCCGGCTATTGAACCCGGCACTTCGCCTATGGTAACCGTATTATCAGGATTTACAGTTACGGTAATTGGATAACGATCGCCCAAATCGCCCAGGGCTTTGGTGATTGTAGTGGCATTAAAGGTAATTACTTTCTGGGCTTCCAGATCAAATGCCCTGGGCGCTGTCGGGTGAACAAAATAACCGGTGGAATGGTATAAGCCGTCAAATTCATTTTTGGTGGCAATTGCCACTACACCTGTACCCATATTACCACTGATGGTATATCCTGTTTTATCAACGCCGGCGATAGCCAGCCCGAGAGCGTACTCATGGCCGATAATGGAGGAAGGATTGAACTTCACTTGCAGATAACCCTCGCGTGATCCTTTTGGAATAACAACAACAGGGTTTACAATAGAGATCAATGAACTGTTTGGCACCTCAAAAACGGTGTGATTAGAATCATTGTATGATTGAACCAGTGCGGGCCTTAATTCCACCGTAACATTGATATCTTCCGGAGCAACACCAGCTGTTGCCAGGCGAATTGGAACCACGTCTACTACTGTATCTTTATTGTTATTGCCGTAAGCCAGGCTCAAAAAATTTTTATTATTGTTTGCAGTAATCTTCATTTCAATCACTCTTGGCTGTCCTTCCGGCCTGTTCGACTGAATTTCCTGATCGTCATAAGGCTTGTCTTTTAAACAACCTGCCATTAATAATGACCCTATGGCCAATGATAATGAAATTTTTATATAAGAAAGCTTCATATTTAATTATTTAAGTTGGTTTATGGTTGCCAGAATAGCTTGGAATCGAACTGATTTATATCTCCCTGAGCCCGCACATTGGCGCCGTTGGTGGTATATTCACTTTGCGGATATAATAACCTTACAGGGATGCTTGTTCGGTTAGAGTTCACTGAAATATACCCGTCATCAGGTAACATATTCAATCTTCTTAGATCGCTCCATGCTTCAACAGGATCGATAGCACACAAGGCTATATATTTTTGAAACGTAATAAACTTAGCCTTTTCCAATACGGTTGTGCCGGAATTTGCCCAATTGGCAATATCAGCATTTGCCAGATAACCGTCGGCTTCATCCTGTGCATCGGGAACTCCCAGCCAAACAAACGATTCGGTAACCGCATCTTCATAGGCGGTTTGTGCAACTCCGGGTAACCATCCCCTGGCTACAGCCTCTGCTTTCAGGAACATGCTTTCAAAAGATGGAAATATCCACTGGCTTTGTGTAGCACTCCCTGCTAAACCGGGGCCCATGGTAGAGCTATGGTTGCCGTCGGGGTTACCCTGCGCCAAACCATAAGTGGTACCGGTAATAGGTCCGCCAGCCGCAGGCGGATTATAAAACCGTTCGATCCGTGGATCGCCATGGCTATTCAATAAGTTCACAAAATAACGATTAGCCCTTGTGCTGGTGCTGGCCTGAGCCCCGGCAGGCGTTAATCCATAATTGGCGTAAAAGGGCGATTGTTTACTATTTTCATTTACATACCCCGGGTTAACATCAATACTTTGCCCCGCCTCCAATACGCCGCCGTTGGCCTGTATTTTCGCAATCTCTGCCGTTGGATTAAAACCAGGTATTTCCGATTGACGGATCAGCATCCGCAATTTGAGTGCATTGGCAAATTTTGTCCACAGGGTTTTGTTGCCATTGTTTACAATATCAATGGTATTAAAGTTGCCCTGCGTAGCAGCCTTCATATAAATAACAGCAGAATCAAGGCTTTTCTGCAGGGCTGCATATACATCTTCCCCTTTGTCGTATGCAGGCTGACGATAGCTATTACTTGCGAAAGCCTGTGAGTAAGGGATATTTCCATAAATATCTACCAGGTCCTGCCAAAGCCGGGCCGATAATATCATGGCAGCACCTGCCATTACCTGATCACCGGCAGCCAGCGCCTTCTGTTTTACCAGGTGAAGATCAAAAAGCACATTGTAATTATTCTGCCACAGCACATCACCAAAAGTAAAATCGATATTATAAGTAGTTTCATCCTGCTGAATGGCAAAGTCACCTGAGGCTGACATATAGCCAATCCAGTTCTGGATAAATTGCAGATTACCGCTGGCCAGCCTGGCCCCTACACCGTGAGCAGCCTGTGGAAAAATAAGCTCGGCTGTTATATTCGCATCGGTAGCCCGGTTAGGATCTTCATTTACATCGAGCCAGCCCTTTTTACATCCCGCACCGGCTATGGCCAACGTCATGAACGCCGCCACACAAATTCTTCTGTTTATTATAAAGTATTTCATTAATTAATGCATTTAAAGTTTAACTAGAATTGAACTGTTATTGAACCACCAAATAATCTGGATGCTGGCGACTGATAAGAACTACTGATACCATACGTATTGTTGGTAGAAGAATAGTTAAACTCCGGATCGCCCCATTGGTTAGATTTTGGCACAATCAAAAACAGGTTTCTTCCAATAGCGCTTACTGTTAAACGCTGGATGTATTTACCGCCTCCAATCCATTTTAAAGGCAGATTGTAAGAGATATTCACTTCTCTTAAACGCCAGGCAGCGGCACTGGCAAAATAGTTGGTAGCGATTTGGCTATTGGTGGCAGCACCGGTCCAGAAACCGTAATTACCGTCCTGCACCTGAATGTTTGTATTTTCAACAAATTTTCCTGTAGCATCTTTGTAAACCGAATTGGGAAATACAAACCGCTCACGGCCATAGGCAGCACTGCGTGCAGAAATACCGGCAAAATCCATATCGGAACCCATACCAGCATAAAAATTATGGCCGGTTTTATAATCCCAGGTCATGCTGGCCGAAAATCCACCAATTGAGTAAGAAGGCGTAATACCTACTACCCACAAAGGCAATGAACGGCCACGAACAGCCAGTTCAGGGGCAATTGTTGGGTAACCGGTTTTGGCATCAACAATAACTTTACCGGTTGCAGGATCTCTGTCGTAGTCGGTAAGCTGAAATGCAAATGCTGGTTTACCTACTATGGCAATGTTATTTGCCGTTGGTGAACTTACTGAGTTCTGGATGAACCCTGAGTTACCACCAATAATAACAGGTAAATCATCAAGTGTACGGGTAACCTCGTTATCGTTGTAGGTTGCATTGATCCTTAGATCTATCCGCCCCTTTCCAATCTTTACCACGGGGGTAAGATTCAGATCCAGTTCAACTCCCCTGTTCTTGAAATTGGCAGCATTGGCCACTCCAAAGACAAAGCCGGTAGTAGAAGATTGAGAATATGACAGGATCTGATCAGTATTATTCTGGTTAAAATAAGTAGCCTCTAAACTAAAGCGGTTATTCATGAAACCTAACTCAACCCCTGCTTCCACTGTTTCTACAAACTCAGGCTTCAGGTCGTTGGCAGGGTTGGTTCCATTGGCAGTAAAACCGGGAATATTGCCATAAGGGAAACCTCCTGTTTGCGAATAGGTTGCCTGCAGCGAATACGGCCCCAGGTTTACGTTACCCGACTTCGAAATAGCAGTTCTTACTTTAGCATAGGAAATAATGCCACTGGTTTGAATAGAGGGTATAGCATCTGACAAAACCACAGCAGCATTCGCGCCAGGATAGAAGACGCTCCGGTATTCTTTGCCTAACCGGCTATCCCAATCATTTCTTCCTGTAAATTCTATATTGGCCCATCCTTTATAATTAAAACCAATACTTCCGTAGGCCGACAATAACCTTGTTTCAATATCATAGTTATTGCCGGAATTGACGGTTTGCGAACTTCCGGTATAAATCGGCACATTAGCATCACCACTGCGCAATCCTGCATTGAATAAATAAGGAACCGCCAGGTTATTACCACCTATTGCTACATCCTTCCACTTGTTCTGCCGCACAGTGCTACCCGCGATATAACGAACCTCAAAATCCTTATGGATTTTATATTCACCATGTAAAAAATAATCCAAGTTTATACGGGAAGAAAAGCTCTGATCGTCGAATACACTACCCGGGCGGTTCGAATACTGGGTGGCATTGCGGTTTGCCGCGGCCCATGGCGTAACAACTACCGGCGCCGTGGTATTTTTGTAGTTATTGAAACTTAGGTTGGTGCTCAACCTTGCTGTGGCGTTCAGGTAATTTTTAAACTTGTAGTGAACATCAACATTCCCGATCAGATCATCTGAACGGCCTTTCTGACGAAGATTCCCAATGATCCAATAAGGATTAACGGCAAACTCATTATAATAATTTGAATACTGTGCAAACTTGCTGTTTTTCCAGTCTTTATAATCAAGTAAAGGCACATTACTCGGTGTTTGCATTACCAGGAAGAAAATACTGCCGTTATATGCCGGAAAAAGGCTGGCCATAGCATTTTCATTTACCACATCGTAATTTTGCAGCACATAGTTCAATCCATAGTTCACCGAGAAACTACCACGGCTTTTAGAACCGTTAAAACGAAAACTTGTTCTTCTGTTTTCATCTTCGGGCATCAAACCTTTTATTTTTGCATCCTGCACACTTACATAAAAATCTTCACCTGATACCGAGATAGAATTCTGCCAGGTTAAACCGGTATTCCAGAATTTAACTTTATCCTTATAACGCCCATCGTTATAAGCGCCTTTTTGAATTGAACCATCTTCCAGTTCTACACCAATATCCTGTATTGATCCATCAAAACGGGAACCATATTGTTGGTTTTCATAAGGCACATATCCATAATTACCATAAACGTCCGTTACTTCACCGGCGCCAGCGCCAAATTCCCTTTGCATTTTGGGGAAATAAGCCACTCTGGCAGCCTGCAAAGCAGAACTTACAGAAATATTTATTTTCCTGGAAGTTCCTTTTTTGGTAACTACTATAATTACACCATTCACTGCATCAGGGCCATAAATGGCGGCAGAAGCAGCACTTTTCAGAACGGTGAGTTCCTGAATATCATCGGGCGGAATAGAAGATAAAAACCCTAACGGTGTCGGCGCTCCGTCTACCACCAACATCGGCTGGTTATTACCGGTAAGCGAACGGATTCCACGAATGTTGATCTTGGCGCTTTCAAATACACCACTGTTAGTGGTGGTAACCGACACCCCCGAAACTTTACCGTTTAACGCCTGTTGAACGTTAACAGCTTTACCCTGGGTAAGCGTTTTAGCGGTTACGGTAGCAGCCGTATAACCCAGTTCCTTAGCCTGCCGTTTAATACCAAGCGAAGTGGTTACCACAACGGTTTGCAACTCGTTGGTGGTTCTTGAAAGTGAAATATTAAATACATCACCAGCGCCTGAAGTAGCTACTTCACGGGTTTCCGCTCCGGCTGCGCTGATCTCCAGAATGGCATTTTGCGGAACTTCTAACCTGAAGTTACCGGCTTCATCGGCTGTTGTTCCAATGTTTGTTTTTCTGATTTTAATAGAGGCGAAGGGAATGGGGTCTCCTTTTTCGTCAGTTATTCGACCCGAGATCTGGCGGTTTGTGTTTTGGGCAAACGCCATAACCGATAGCGTTAACGCTATCAGCAGTGATAGAATTTTTCTCATGAGACTTGTGAATTTTTATTGTGACTCGACCCCGATAAACATTACGTTTATCAGGAATCGTAATTCAGGTTGCAAATAAAATAAATTTTTGCTAACCGTTAGACAAAACGATTTCTACAAATGCTGCAAGCTAAAAAAAGTCAAAGCTTCATTCATCATGAAAACTTCACTACTTTTTCAGAACACCTTAATACAGGCCAGCATTGATTTATATCCGTCTGGGACAACCACTTTCGTTAGTTGATTTTTTCTTACCTGCCGTTAGTATATGAATAAAACTACCGCAATCACGACAACTTAATTACCTGAAAATTACATCAACGGTATATTGATATAATTTTTAATTGCCGTATGAGGCATAACCGAACTTCGCTATTTAATTTGATTTTAATTCTACCAACGGCATTAACAAGCCATTCACCAGCCGTTAACAACACCTTATTTATCTCCTTGTAAAAATAATCTGCAGCTTAATATCCGATCTGTTATATGCCTCAACTGCAGTTTCCGTTGCTTCAATGGCTGGTTTGAACGGATAGAAAGATTGCGCAAGGGATAAGGAGAACAGGCAATTCGTTTTTCGAACCCGTTGCATTCCCCGCCCCGGCATTACGCGGTAACTGATATTAATAATATATCGTAAGGCTTTATCGAACTGGGCCGGAATAGAATAATTATACATAACGGTGTTTTCCCACGCATATATGCGGCTATTGTAGCCGCCGGTTTCAACATATTGAAGCCGGGCATTAAAAAAGAACGGCTTCATCGGGGGCTTTACATACACATCGGTATAAAATAAAAAGCCGGTTTCCTTCTGCGTTTTTCTGCTGCCATACCAAACCGTTTCAACCCGGCTGCGCAGCTCAACGGTGCGGTTTAGCCGGTAGCTCATCTGTGTTCGCCAGTTTAACCGGCGTACAGGAATTACCATGGGTATAACCGATGCCGGATCCTTTACACCTGTCCCCTTTGTTTCATGCCTGAACCGCGCATACATTTCAACATATTTATTTGGCGTATATGTTACCTGAACCAGGTATTCCTGTCCGCCCGATGGCGCATTCACCTGGTACTTCAACCACGGGAACCGGAAAAGATCGGCATAAACATCCAGCTTCCAGCCATGCACCGGGCGTATCGATAAACCGGTATACAGCCCATTTTCGTTTACGGGCAACCGGTTTTCAGTAAACGCATTGCTGAAAAACGATTGGTAGCGGCTGCTGATGTTACGGTAAACAACAGCCAGATCAACTTTGGGATCGAGACTGGCCAGCAGGCCATGCACCATGGCTTTGTTCAACAGTTGATCAACGGCTACCTCGCCATACATATGCATATTTCGAAATGTATAACCATAATCAACACTGTAATTGCTCCAGTGACGGCCTTTTATGGCAAACCGGTCGTACGGTTCATCAGCCGGCTGCAGCGGATTGGAGAAATTATACTGAACCGCATTTATGCCAAAATGTGACCTGTTACCCGTTAACTTTACCGACCCGCCGGCGGTTATGCATTGCACATTATACCGGTTGTCAAGCTCCGCCGCTGTGCGGTAATAACCCATAGTAAGCAGAGAAGAAATATGTTCTCTTTCGGCCAATGCACTATCGGTTTCCAGGTTGGCGCTTAGTTTCCGTACCGAACCGAATAAAGTACATTGAATGGTTTTCCTTTGTACTGTTATGCCTATGCCGCGGTGAAAATTATAATCACCGGCTGAATTGTAAGGTTGTAGTGCCGGCCCCTGCCGTTTTATCATCAATACGGAGGCGCTTTTTTTAAAAGCCAGCCCCTGCCATTGTATTAAGCCCTGTCCAAACCCAACGGTAAAATCGCCAATAGCCAGCGATTGAATGTTGCCCAGTTTACGGGCGAAGAAATGAAATGAATAAAAATCGAACCCATTCTTTTGCGCGCCCTCAAAGAACTGCTCGCCGGCATCTTTATCGCCGGTTACACCATATTGCAAAAGGTTTTTGTAGTTATACTTATACCGGAACAAAATAGCCGCGGGAGAGCCAAGGTACGTACCGGTTGTCTTTTTATGTTCAGCAGCCTGGCTCACCGTTGCGGCAAACCGCAATAAAGCGGTTTGTTCGCCCTTACCGAAGCGTTCGCCAAGGCGGGCGGTTATCGTTTTTTGATCACTTACGGTAACAAATGGCAGCAGTTGTTTTATAGTTACCACATCCCAGCCCGGAATGGCCTGCAACTCGTAAATATGTAATAGCGCGCCCAACTGCTGGCGGTACATCAAAAAATTACTGATCTGCAGGCCGGTAAGCAGGTGCAAACCTTTCAACTCATTTTCAGTGGCCGCATTTAAATTCAACGGATGTTTTTGCAAATAGGCGAGTTGCTGCCATTGGGTATCATCTTCCGGTACACCTTCATCCCGTTCGGCCTGCATTTCGAGCTGTTGTTCATTAACCGGTTCCACCGGCCGCTCCTGGGCTGCAACAGCCATCCCCTGCCCCATAAGCCATATTACCAGCGGCCATTTCACGGTTCTTCTTTTTGTTTACCAAAAAATAAAAGCAATACACCGGGTGAAAGCCCCAGTTGCGGATGATAACGCACGTTTACATCGGCCCGGCAATTCTTCCACTGCCAGCCTATGCCTGCATACGGTGATGTATTTGCGGTTGTGACGCCCGTTCGAATAAATAACCGGTCGGGCACAGGCATATATTGCAAACCGGCCTGTACGTTTACCGGCCGGTTCTCTTCTTTTGTAAGTTCTGCACTCACAAATAACTGATTGGAAACTTCGTAGCCGGCGCCAAACTGGTAAACCGCCGCCAGCTTTTCGCCAGGTTGATTTTTGAAGCGCCCGCCAACCGGGTTTACTATGTGAATTCCTGTTATGAGGGCTGAACTGATGCGCCACTGGCTGGCCACTTCAAACCCAATGGCCGCGTCATTGCCATAACCGGCCACCCGCATCATATTATAATTGAACTGCACCCCCACATTTACCTTGCCCAGGTTTTTGCCATAAGCTATGGCCACCTGGCTTTCATTGAAATCGCTGTTGCCGGCGTATTGCATGGCAATGCCAATACCGCCCCGGTTCACCGGTATGGCCACGGCGCCCATGTACATCGACAGCTCTTTCAACCCATATTTTTGTTCGGAATATAAGCCCGCACTGGTCATTGAAATTGTACCCAGCGCCGCCTGGTTGGCGGTAAAGGAGAACGATTGGGTAAATTGATGGCTATAAGCACCCAATCCGGTATATAAAGTACCCGGTGAGTAATGAATTGACTGACCATGGGCCAGACAATGGATAAGATAGAATGGCAACAGCAATCTTTTCACAGCAGCAAGCTTTCAAAATTCGTTCATTAAACATATTCAAAATACCTAATATAAAAAATTTTTTATTCTCCTTTAGGGCAGCAACCCCCAGCCCTTTACCTTTGCGCCATGAAAATTTTAGATGGGCAGCTTGTATCACAGGCAACAAAGGATGAATTGAAAATTAAAGTGGCTCAACTGGTAGCCGAAGGCAAAAAAGTGCCGCACCTCGCCGCCGTACTGGTAGGTAATAACGGCGCCAGCGAAACCTATGTGGGTTCAAAAGTGCGCACCTGCGAAGAGATCGGGTTCCGCAGCACGCTTGTGCGGCTGGAAGATTCCATCAGTGAATTTAAACTGCTGGAAGCCATTGAAGAACTGAATAGCGACATGGATGTGGACGGTATTCTGGTTCAATTGCCGCTGCCCAAACATATTTCAGATGAAAAAGTGATCAACGCCATTCACCCTTCAAAAGACGTTGACGGGTTTCACCCCGTAAGCGTGGGCAAAATGGTGCAGTCGCTGCCCACTTTTATACCCGCCACTCCGCATGGCATTATGCTCATGCTGGAACATTATAAGATAAATACCAAAGGCATGCACGCCGTGGTTATCGGCCGCAGTAATATCGTGGGCCGTCCCATGAGCATTTTGCTCAGCGCCAATACCAACCCCGGTAACTGTACAGTTACCATCTGCCACTCGGCCACAAAGAATTTGAAAGAACTGTGTTTGCAGGCCGATATCATTGTAGCGGCATTGGGCAAACCGGAATTCGTTACCGCCGATATGGTAAAGGACGGCGCTATTGTAATTGACGTAGGTATTACCCGCGTGCCTGATGCTACGAAGAAAAGAGGCTATGCAATAAAAGGCGATGTGCAGTTCGATACGGTTGCCCCAAAATGTTCATACATAACGCCTGTACCGGGTGGTGTAGGCCCCATGACCATTGCGGCGCTGATGAAGAATACGTACAATGCCTGTTTGGCCAAGCACTAATGTTTCATTGTTTTAAGTTGCGGCATTGAGAATGTAGGAGAAAAATTAGCTAATTCGATAATCTGATAATGTGATAATTCGCACAGTCGGGAAGACCGAATAAAATCGAAAGTCTCGAATATCAGGCATTATCACATTATCGAATTATCAAATTATCACATTCGCCATTTATTTTCCAGAACTTTGCATCGATGACAAAAGCTTCTATAGATACGATTCAATATCCTGTAATGGAATCCTTCTACACCCTGCAGGGCGAAGGTTACCATCAGGGAAGGGCCGCTTACTTCATTCGCCTCGGCGGATGCGATGTAGGCTGTGTGTGGTGCGATGTAAAAGAAAGCTGGGAAGCATCGAAACATCCTTTACAAACCATTGAAACAATAGTGGCCGGCGCCAGCGCCGGGCCCGGCCGTTTGGCGATCATTACCGGCGGCGAACCGCTGATGCATAACCTCGATGCGCTTACCGATGCGCTGCATGCAGCCGGTTTTCAAACCAATATTGAAACCTCCGGCGCCTGGCCGGTAAGCGGTTCCTGGGACTGGATCTGCCTTTCGCCCAAAAAATTCAAGGCGCCCCTGCCCGAAATTCTTCCCCTCGCCAATGAGCTGAAAGTAGTGGTATACAATAAAAGCGATTTTGAATGGGCGGAAAAATATGCCGCACTGGTTTCACCCACCTGTAAATTATATCTGCAGCCAGAATGGAGTAAATCGGCTGCGGTAACGCCGCTGATCATCGATTATATCAAGGCAAACCCACGTTGGGAATTTTCGCTTCAGCTGCATAAGTATATACACGTTCCGTGAGTTGACGGGTTAACAAGTTAACTAGTTGACAGGTAACCCTAAATTTTTAGCATCCTGAGTAATCGCATGACCAATAATTAAGCGTTATTTATTAATACAATCCCATCTGGCAATTATAACAGTTTCTTACAAACTTTTCTGCCCAAATCAGCATCTTATAGCCTGGTAAAACAAGTTTTATGTGAAAACTTTAATCATTTTTTATCTTTAGCCTCCAAAACTGGTTGAAAAGTTGATGGGGTTGAAAAGGAAGGCAATAACAGCTGAATATCGAATTATAAATCCGAACGTCCATGTGTGATTGCTGTATTTGCCTGAAACGTGCGGCTTGCAGCTGTATTCACCACGGTAGCGAGGCCCGAATTGCAGGAACCATTGCCGATTTACGATTGCCGATTCACGATTAAACGCATCTGATGATCAAAAAATTAGTTACAATATCCATGTGCGCCGCCCTCATTTGCTCAGCAGCAAAGGCACAGTACGATCCGGACAAAATAAACAAAAAAGCAAAGGCCCTGTTCGAAAAAGCATACGGCATTGCCATGAACGGCAACTACCCGGAAAGCATTAAAACATTGCAGGACGCCATAAAAATAGAACCGCGTTACCTCGAGGCCTATTTGTCAATTGCAGGTTTGTACTTTGAACAAAAGAACCACCAGAGCGCCATTGAATACTATGAAAAAAGCAAGGCCATTGACAGCAACTGGTTTAAAGACTACAACCTGCCCTACTCCATCAACCTCGCCGCCCAGGGCGAATTTGAAAAGGCGTTAAAGGCCGTCGACGAATTTCTTTCCATACCTAACCTCAACGAACAAAGCCTTAAAGCCGGCAACTATCGCCGTAAAACCTACCAATTTGCGATCGACTATAGCAATCAGCACCCATTGAATGGTTACCGTTTCGAACCGCAAAACATGGGCGACAGCATCAATAGCAAACACCTGGAATATTTTCCAACGCTCACCATCGATGATAAGGAATTCATTTTTACGCGCCGGGTAAACGGCAATGAAGAGTTTTATGAATCGAAATTCGAGAACGGGCACTGGACAAAAGCGCAACCCTTACCGGGCGATATCAATTCAAACCAGAACGAAGGCGCGCAGAATATTTCGCAGGACGGGCAATGGCTGATATTCACCGGTTGCAATTTCCCTTATGGTTTCGGCAGTTGCGACCTGTATATTTCTTACCGCACACCCGAAGGCTGGAGCAAACCCGAGAATATGGGTAGCAGAATAAATACCGAAGCATGGGAATCGGCGCCCAGCCTTTCGCCCGATAAACGCGACCTGTATTTCGCCAGCGGCCGCCTCGGCGGTTATGGCGGACACGATCTGTACGTTTGCCATCAGTTGCCCAATGGCCGCTGGAGCGAACCGGAGAACCTGGGCCCCGAAATAAACACTATCGGTGACGAAAATGCGCCGTTCATTCATGCCGATAACCAAACGCTGTACTTCACATCGAGCGGTCATTTGGGTTATGGCGGCACCGATCTTTTTCTGTCCCGCAAACAGGGCAAGGGCTGGAGCAAACCCGTTAACCTCGGCTACCCTGTAAATACCATTGAAAACGAAGGCAGCCTGGTCATTGCAGCCAACGGCAAAACCGCTTACTATACCAGCGACCGCAGCGACACCCGCGGCGGGCTCGATCTGTATTCATTCCAGTTACGTGAAGATCTTCGGCCGGCCAGAACGCTGTGGGTAAAGGGAAAAGTGTTTGATAAGAAAACGCAGAAAGGATTGCCTACAGCCGTTGAGCTTACCGACCTGGCTTCGCTAGGTGTTATAAGCCGGGTTCAAACCGATGCCACCGGTAATTACCTTATCACCTTACCGGTAGGAAAAGACTACGCATTCAATGTAAAAAGAAAGGGCTACCTGTTCTTCTCAGAAAATTTCCCGTTGAGCCAGAAAGCGCCCGATTCTACTTACAATATCGATATTCCGTTGCAACCCATTGAAGCCAATGCCAGCATTGTGCTGAAGAATATTTTCTTCGACCTGGGTAAATTCGATCTGAAACCTGAATCGACCATCGAACTGGATAATATATTTCAGCTCATGAAAGAAAACCCAACCCTGAAGGTGCAGATCAGCGGGCATACAGATAATATCGGTAAAGCCGCCGATAACCTCACCCTTTCGAACAACCGCGCACAAGCCGTTGTAAAATACCTTACGGGCAAAGGCATAGAACCGGCACGCCTTACCTTCAAAGGGTTCGGCGCTACCAAACCCGTTGCCGATAATGCCACCGAAGAAGGCAAAGCGCTGAACAGGAGAACGGAGTTACAGGTAATTAGTCAATAACAGGAAGTCGATATCTGTCAGATGATCCCTGTCACCAATAATCTGTTACAAGTACAGGTTACAGGTTCCGGGGATTTTCTATTTAGCCCCTGTAACCTGAAACTTGAAACCTGTAACTTTTCTTAATACAACGAAACCCCGTATCTTAGATAAAGCTTCAATGGACCATTAACCATGACTACCATAACCAACGATCTGCTATACCAGCTTGCCTTAACGCAGGTGCCACAAATCGGCTGTGTACATGCCAAACTGCTGATACAACAATTCAATTCAGCAGAAGCCATTTTCAAAGCCCGCATTGCCGAACTTGAAAAAACCGAAGGCATAGGAACGGTACGCGCCCGCCGGATAAAATCATTCAACCAATTCGCTTCCCTTGAAAAAGAGATCGCTTTCATCGAGAAGTACAAAATAAAACCGCTGTTCATCAACCAGCCCCAATACCCGCAACGGCTGCTGCATTGTTACGACTCGCCCACAATGCTGTTTTACCGCGGTGAAGCCAATCTCAATGCCCCGCGTGTGGTAGCGGTAATAGGTACCCGCAACAATTCAACCTACGGCAAAAACATTACTGAAAAACTGATAAAGGAACTGGCCGGGTATGAAGTGCTGATCGTAAGCGGGCTCGCTTTCGGCATTGATGCCATTGCACACAAAACTTCGCTCAAGCATAACCTGCAAACCGTAGGCGTGCTGGCGCATGGGCTCGATTCGCTGTACCCTTCAGAACATACCGGTTTGGCCAAAGACATGATAAAACAGGGCGGCGGGTTGCTTACCGAATTTCATAGCGATGTATCGGCAGAAAAACATCATTTCCCCGTGCGCAACCGCATTGTTGCGGGTATGAGCGATGCCGTTGTGGTAATTGAAACCGGTGTAAAAGGCGGAAGTATGATCACAGCAGAACTGGCAATTGGGTATGATCGTGATGTTTTTGCTTTCCCCGGTAAGATCACCGATGCCAAAAGTGCAGGTTGTAACGCACTTATAAAGAACAATAAAGCCATTTTGCTTACTGAAACACATGAATTGGCAGAAAGTTTAGGCTGGGAACAACCTGTTGCAAAAAATATCCGGCCCCAAAAAGAACTTTTTGTGAACCTGAATGAAGAAGAAAAGACCATCGTTGACATACTGAACGAAAAACAGCGGGTGCATATTGACGAACTGAATCTGCGTTGTGGCCTTAGCACCAGTTCCATTGCTGCCGCTATCCTCAATCTCGAGCTGCAGAACATTATTCAGGCCCTGCCCGGCAAAATGTATCAATTAGTGTAACCAACACATTATCATTTAAATATCTATTCCGGGAAGAGTATAATGCCAGGCTATAAGCTGTTACAGGTACTCATATTGTGGTTATAGCGGTAAAAAGTGCTCTGAAGCTCCGGCAGAAGTCGCACAGGAGTGGCACCGGAGCCCCGTTATCTGCTGCAACTTTAACCAAGGTTTGTGTACAATGCAGGCTGCGCCTGCTTATTACTGAGCCTTACCTTCATCTTATCTGGTGATTTTAGCCGGGGAGCCGCATACCTTCTCCCCTCTGGAAACATCACCTCCTCCGGTACATTGCGACGGCGTCGGCCCAAACACATTTTCATAAACCCCATGTGTTAACCCCGAATTCACACCAAATGGTTAATTATTGCCTGCAAACCATCGACTTCCGTAGCCGCCAACTCCCTGCTTTTTCTTACCTTTGACGTCCCTGTCAAATTGGCTCGCTGCCAAAGTGTAGCATCTTTTTTGACCAACCTTAAATTTGTAATCTTTTAAAATAATTAACCGCTATATCATGTTAGGTTTTCTTTCAAAAATGTTCGGAGGAAGCAAGTCGGAAAAGGATATTAAGCTGATTCAGCCGACCGTAGATCAGATCAATAAGAACTTTGCCGCTTACCAGTCGCTTTCAAACGATCAGTTGCGTAACAAGACCCAGGAGTTCAGGGCCCGTATCAAAGCGCACCTCCAGAAAATTGATAACGAGATCGCCGATCTGAATAAACAGGCCGAAGAGCTGCCGTTTAGCGATATCGTAGGCAAAGATGCCATTTACCAGCAGGTAGATGCCCTAATCAAAGACCGCGATAAACAGATTGAGGAGATCCTGAAAGAAATTCACCCCGAAGCCTTTGCGGTAGTTAAGGAAACTGCCCGCCGTTTCAAGGAGAATACCGAAATGGTGGCTACCGCAACCGATCTCGACCGCGAACTAAGCGTAAAAAAAGAATACGTAACCATACAGGGCAGTCAGTCAATCTTCAAAAACAGCTGGAATGCCGGCGGAAGCCTTATTACCTGGAACATGGTGCACTACGATGTACAGCTCATTGGTGGTAGCGTGTTGCATCAGGGTAAAATTTCAGAAATGGCAACCGGTGAAGGTAAAACCCTTGTTTCTACCCTGCCGGCTTACCTCAACGCCCTTGCCGGTGAAGGTGTTCACATCGTAACCGTGAACGACTACCTGGCAAAACGTGACTCTGAGTGGAACGGAACAATTTTCGAATGGCTGGGCCTTACCGTTGACTGCATCGACAAACATCAGCCCAACAGCGCCGAAAGAAGAAAAGCTTACCAGGCCGATATCACCTACGGCACCAATAACGAATTCGGTTTCGATTACCTGCGCGATAACATGGTGCACACCCCCGAAGAAATGGTGCAACGCAAACACCACTTCGCCATGGTCGATGAGGTGGATAGCGTGTTGGTCGATGATGCCCGTACACCGCTGATCATTTCTGGTCCGGTTCCCCGCGGCGAAGACCAGCAATACCATATCCTGCGCGATCGCGTACGCAACCTGTTTGAAATGCAACGGCAGGTAGTGAACAAGAACCTGATCGATGCCAAAAAGATGTTTGAAAGCGGTGACGACGATCCGAAATCGGGTGGTTTGTCGCTGATGCGTGCTTATCGCGGTTTGCCCAAACACGGCGCCCTTATCAAATTCCTTAGCGAACCCGGTATAAAAGTAAAACTGCAAAAAGCAGAAAACTATTACCTGGCCGATCAGCAAAAACAAATGCCGGTTGTTGACGAAGAACTGTTCTTCCACATCGATGAAAAGAACAACTCGGTTGACCTTACCGATAAAGGCATTCAGGCCATCACCCGTTCCGGTGAAGACCCTGAGTTCTTTGTGCTGCCCGATATCGGTATCCACCTCGCAGAGATCGATAAAAGCGAGGCCCCTGCCGAAGAAAAATTACAACGCAAGGAAGCCATCCTTAACGAATATACCATCAAGGCCGACCGTATTCACACCGTACAACAATTGCTGAAAGCATATACCCTGTTCGATAAAGACGTTGAATATGTGGTAATGGACGGGCAGGTTAAGATCGTAGATGAACAAACCGGCCGTATTCTCGATGGCCGCCGTTATAGCGATGGGTTACACCAGGCCATTGAAGCGAAAGAGAACGTGAAGATCGAAGCGGCTACACAAACCTACGCAACCATTACCTTACAGAACTACTTCCGCATGTACCATAAACTGGCAGGTATGACCGGTACAGCGGTTACCGAAGCTGCCGAGTTCTGGGACATCTACAAACTGGATGTAGTAACCATTCCAACAAACGTTACTGCTATTCGTAAAGACCAGGAAGACCTGGTGTACAAAACGAAACGCGAAAAATATAAAGCGGTAATCGACGAAATTGAAAAACTGCGTGCAGCAGGCCGCCCTGTTCTGGTTGGTACAACCAATGTGGAAGTGAGCGAATTGCTGAGCAAGATGTTAACAGGTAAAAAAATTCCGCACAATGTATTAAACGCCAAACAGCACGCCCGTGAAGCACAGGTAGTAGCTGAAGCGGGTTTGGCCGGCGCCGTTACCATTGCCACCAACATGGCCGGCCGCGGTACCGACATTAAACTCGGGCCCGGGGTAAAAGAAGCCGGTGGCCTGGCCATCATTGGTACCGAACGCCATGAAAGCCGCCGTGTTGACCGCCAGTTACGCGGCCGTGCAGGCCGTCAGGGCGACCCCGGTACAACACAGTTCTATGTATCGCTCGAGGATGACCTGATGCGTTTATTCGGCAGCGAACGTATCGCCAGCATTATGGACCGCTTTGGTTACAAAGAAGGCGAAGTGATACAGCACAGCATGATCACCAAAAGCATCGAACGCGCCCAGAAGAAAGTGGAAGAAAACAACTTCGGCATACGTAAACGCCTGCTCGAGTACGATGATGTTATGAACAAACAACGTAATGTGGTTTACAAAAAACGTAACCACGCCTTGTTTGGCGACCGGCTCGCGCTCGACCTCGATAACGCGTTCTACATCGTTGCAGAAGGTTTGGTGAACTCCTTCCAGGAACAAAGCGACTACGAAGGATTCAAACTCGCCGCCATCGTAAACTTTGGCATCGATACCGCTATTACCCAGGAAGAATTCGATAAAGGCAAAGCCAACGAACTGGCTGAAAAATTATACCAGGAATCTATCGGCCGCTACCAGCATAAAACTTCCGAGCTGCAAAGACAGGCGGTACCGGTATTCCAGAACATTCGCGCTACCCAGGGCAGCCATATCGAGAACGTGGTAGTACCGTTCACCGATAACAAAAAAGGCCTGCAGGTACTGGCCAGCCTTAACAAAACGCTGGAGACAAACGGCCGCGAACTGATCAGCGCGCTCGAACGTCAGATAACCCTGGCTGTTATTGACGACGCATGGAAAGAACACCTGCGCGCCATGGACGATCTGAAACAAAGCGTACAAACAGCTTACCTCGAGCAAAAAGATCCGCTGGTAATATACAAGATCACAGCATACGATCAGTTCAAACAAATGGACAGCGATGTAAACAAAGACATCATCAGCTTCCTTTGCCATGCAACCATACCGGTAGAGCAACAGGGCCCTAACCAGCAGCAGCCCCAGATACGCGAAGGGCATGAGCAAAAGACCGATATGAGCCGGATGCGCGCCAACAAAGAAGAGATAGATGCGCGCGGCGATGATTACGCTGCCAACGAAAATGATCAGTTCGATGAGCATATTAAACAGGAACCAGTTCGGGTAGGCCCTAAGGTTGGTCGTAACGATCCCTGCCCCTGCGGCAGTGGCAAAAAGTTCAAGAACTGTCATGGCAAGGATGTAGTTTAATACATTACGTTCATTAACTATATAAAGGTGGGTCACGCTCAACAGGCGGCCCACCTTTTATTTTTTGCATTTTATTTTGTTTCTGCTGCTTGCAAATGCCCGCAAAGGATGGTATTTTGGAATTCTTAAAACCCCTTCCCCCTATGGAAAATCAAACACAAATTATCGATTCCAGCCTGGTAAACTATGCCGCTGCATTACATGCAGAAAACAAAACCTCATGGGAGGTTAAAGAAGCACTAAAGGAAAAAGGCCTCTCCGAAGAACAAGCCGAAAGGATCGCCGAAGAATCGCGCAGTTTATTCACCGATGCCGTTATAGAAAAAGCCAACAAGAACATCCTCTGGGGTTCTGTATGGTTCGTTGGTGGATTGCTGGTAACATTGATCTCTATGGGCAGTGGCGGCCGTCGTTATATCGTTGCCTATGGCGCCATCCTCGGCGGACTTATTCAACTTATTTCAGGGCTTGTTCAACGCAATAAATATTAAGCCACATGAACAAACGCAGGATCTGGTGGGCCATTGGCCTGGTGGCAACCTTTTTTGTTTTCTATGTATTAATACCAATAGGCACCTGGTCGCAGGCGCCCATCTTTTTTTCTATCAGTGGCGCCGCACTGTTCCTTTTCTTCCTGGTTCAACTGATTGGCGACTTTCACACCTGGGATGAATTCAATACAAAAGATAAATCGCGTCATGACTGGCGGCATAAAGTAACTCCATTAATGGTGCTTCCCGCAATAGGTATGTTGATACTCTTTATTATACGAACCGTGAACGATGAAAGCAACGAACTGAAGAAATACGGCGTAACAACGAAAGGCATCATCAGGGATGGCAGCGGCTTCAAGACCAGGCGCGGCGGTTCTTTCGATGTAACCATAGAATTCAAAGACGAGAACGGACGCTGGCTTACCGTTAAAGAAAGTGTGTCGGAGAGTGAATTCAACCGTTATGGTAAAGGACAGTGGGTTACCATCGTATATTCTAAAAAACATCCCAATATTGTAGAGATCCTTTCATCCGATTCGCAGGTGGAAGAATATACAAATGTAAAATCGAGGGAGTTTGAAATAGAGGACCTGAAAGCATTGCTGACCATGAAACGGAACGATGTTGATTCATTCCTGAATACCATCAGTTATCCGTGGACGAAACACGATTCGGGCTGGATCAACGAAAGAAAGTCGCAGTTTATAAGAATAACCCCACAAACCGGCACGGTAACTTTAGTAGGGTCGTTTGAGAACTGGCAGCGTTTTCCTAAATTATTCAAAGCGAAAAACTTTCAGGAGATGGAATCAAAAGGCAACCCTATGCTGAAGCTGTTTCACAACGATAGTTTGTTTGCAGGGGTAGAATTCAAAAGCGGTAAAATGGGAAGGTTATTTTCTACCGTTTCACTGCGATTGAAGTATATGCCCGGGAACAATAAAACGATCAGCAAGAAACATTAAATTAAAACGTCGGATTACCAACCTCAATAGCTTAATTCAATTGCTTGGCAAACCGTAGCGGCAAACGCCCAATTCAATTTTCACTTTCATGACAATAATGACCCGTAAACGAAAGATCTTATTCTACATTCCACTGATAATTACCGGTTGTATGTTGGCTTATATCTGGTTTTTGTTTATTTCCGGAAAAAACAATCCGTACATAACAAATTACCTAGGCCTGATCTTATTTGTTCCTGTTTTATACATGCTGTATAAAGACAAAACCTGTAAAAAGGCCCTGCTTGCATTGGGGGTGTACTTAATTCTGGCTACTTTTTATTTGGCAAATATTACCATTTACATGGGAGTAAGTATGTCAATCACTTTATTTGGATTTGAAATACCACTTCCGCCTATGAATTTCAGCGCTCTTTTACTGTTAATTCTTTATTTTGTTTTAAACATAGGCACCCTGATTGAACTGCAGCTCGATTATAAAGAGTCAAAAGGAAAAATGTAATAATTGCTTATCAAATACTTATCAGAAAATGCAAAAATATTCAGCTGGTTTTAACAGCTGGTTTTGAAATATCAACAGCCCGAATCAGTACCACTTACTGGTAATTTTCCTCCACAACCCGCCAAATTCTGGCGAAACTATGTATTTTAGATTTCGAAATGCATGGCGATGTATGAAGGAACCTTTGTACATTAACAGGTTTGGAAGCGCCTGAAAACTTTTTTGGTGCATCGAAACTTTTAAAAGATCTTAACGCCCTGGTAAATGCTGAACCTTCGGGTTCAACCAAAGCAATTATCGGCCCTGCTACAGCATATATTACGTACTCCCTGAAGACTCCGGATCATCTGATTACCGCGATAAGTACTTGCCTGATCGTCCCGAAAAAGGGTATGAATTTTACCGTGTAGCATTTGCATCAAAAGTTTAAATTAACTGACAAATGGAGTCGCCTTCGATCTTAAAACATTTACGTGACATTATAATTATGCCATTTACGGTTACATTCATTGTACCGTACCTCTTGTACGACAGTAAAGATGCGCTGATACCACATAATCCTAATATTAAAATAATTGGCTGGCTCATAGCAGTGGCGGGTTCTGCGTTGTTCGTGTATACGGTTTTCCTGTTTAAAACACTGGGGCATGGAACACTGGCTCCCTGGGAGCCTACCCAAAAATTGATTGTGGAAGGCCCCTACCGGTATTGCCGCAACCCGATGATCTCGGGTGTGTTCTTTATGATCCTGGGTGAAGGGCTGATGTTGTATTCAACCAATATACTTGCCTGGGCAGTGGCATTTTTTATTATCAATACTATTTATTTCATCTTCGTTGAGGAGCGTAGCATGCTGCAGCGTTTTGGCGGCGATTACCTGAAGTACAAGAAACACGTTCCGCGGTGGCTGCCGAGGTTAAGGCCGTTCAGGTTGTTGAATTCGTAGGGAATATCGAATATTAAATGTTCAATATTGAATGTTGAAGTGGAATACAGGGAAATGAGAGAATACCGAACAACCGGATATCGAATGTTGAATGTCGAATTTCAAATGTCGAAGTTGAATACGGGTTTGCCCATCGGCTTCGGCTTATGGCTTCAAGCATACAGCTGGCTGCCTTTCCCTTTATCAACATTATCAACTCCATCAACTTTTCAACCCTGTATTTCCCACTCGTTCACTCATTACCCCCGTCAACCGGTCAACTTACTTCAATTCTTTTATTTCCACTTTCCTGAAATCAATCGGCTGCCCTTCACTTTGCAACGCTATAAAACCTGAAGACAGGATCTTACCATCCGGTTTCATTTTTGGATCGTGGCCAGAAACCACTTCTCCGCCGATCTGCGGTTTGGCGTACTGCATAACCGTATCACCGTTGACAATATGGGTTATCAGCGAATCGCCCAACACGATCAGTTCGGCGCGCACCCATTCATCTTTACTATACGTTTTGGAAGTTGAATTGATGCAATGCCTTGTATCGAGAACGCCATTATAAACGATGTTGGTGCCCGGTGAGCACATATTGCCGGTTGTGCGCGGTTTGCCATCGCCTAAACCGGCCAATAACTGAAATTCGACTGAAATAGGCCAGTCCTGCTCTTTCGGCATCGTACGCGGGTCCTGCGAATGGAACATGATACCGCTGTTGAGCAAGGTATAGGATGGCGCATCCTTTTTCCATTCATCGGCAAATTTGTATTCCACTACGAGGTGGTAATGCGAGAAAGGCTTTTTATAATACAGGTGGCCGAACTGGTCGTTATAAGCGCCATACTGGTCGTACCGCACTTTGATCATGCCGTCTTCCACCCGGAAGGTATTCCCAAAATTATCTCCTACTTCATGGTGATGGATCTTCACGATCCAGTCGCTGAGATCGCGGCCATTGAACAGCGACACCCAACCGTTATTATTCCCGGTTGAACTTTTCTGTGCACTGTGGCAGGCGGCAATCGTGATGGCGGCAAAGCAAAAAAAGCAAATGCGAATTCCTGTAAGCATAGAGGATAGTGTTTCAATCGCTGAAAGTTACAGGATAATTGTCAATTAACGGATCCGGATTGCTGTTTCAGGTTACATGTGTTATGTTTCAGGGTTTAAATGCAAGCTGTTCCCGGTTACCAGTTGCCTGTAACCGGGAAATACAGGCTTAAGGTTACCGGATACCAGATACCGGTTACCGGGGCCAAATTTATTATTGCAGGTTGAACCCAGGCGGGTGTTCCGCATTAAGGGCCCGGCACCCGGAAACCGGTAACCGGCACCATGTTACTGGCACAGAATCTGTAACCTTCACGATTCACCACTCACGATTTCGGCGGCATATTGATCTTCGCCGCAGGCACCACATTCCTGATCGGTTTCAAAGATTTCAGGTAGGCAAAAACAGCTTTGAGGTCCTCATCGGTCGCATTTCTGTACTCCTGCCAGGGCATGGGCGGCAACAACGGGCGGGAATTATCAAGCCCTTTGTATTTCCCTTCACGGATCGCTTTCAGGAACTGCGCTTCCGTCCAGCTGCCAATACCCGTTGAATCAGGTGTGAGGTTGGCCGAAAAAGAAATGCCCCAGGGTCCAACATAATTTGTAAGCATCTGGTTGAACAGGATCCAGTTCTTCGCCGTGCCGGCCTCGTATGGTGCTACAGGCATTTCGGCCGGGTGGCCCGACAGGGTTCTTTCCTCGTCGAAAACAGGCCCCTGCGGCCCCATCTTTTTAGGTGTATGACAGTCGTTGCACCCCATGATGCTTACCAGGTAAGCGCCACGTTTAACCATACTGTCGGGAGAGATAATATTTGTAGCAGCCGCTTCAGTAGCAGTTGTTTCTTTAGACTCAATCTGGTTACAGCAAACAAGCAAAGCGGTTGACAAAGCAGCAACCGATACCAGTACAGGTATCTTTTTCATATGCAGGCGTTTTGGGTTAAATAAAGATGGGAATTGTGAAGCCTGAATTTACTTCATTCTTTTTCTGCAGGAAATGACGTAGCAATTATTCTCATATTTATTGACCAATATCAAATAAGTGATGAAACATTAAAGGCAAGTGGCTAGTGGCGAGTAGCTAGTGGGAAAGCAAAGGGAATGACTGATGGAACGCAGGGCCTGGGGTAAAAAGCGAGTGTTAAGTGGCGAGTAGTTATTGGGGAAGCAAAAGGAAATAACGCGAGTGGCTGGTGGGGAAGAAAATAGGAACAGCTAACAGCACGGGAGGCCTGAGTTAAAAAGCAAGTGGCGGGCAGGAAACCCCTACTCGCCACTCGCTACTGGCTTTTTTGCCTTACTTCAACTCATACTTATACATATACCGGTCGTACAACTGCTTTTGTTTGTTTTCGAGGCTTACTTCGCGGCCCTGAATAAAAGCATGTAATATGATGCTTGTGCGCATATCGAGGATATCGCCTTCACTTACTACTATATTGGCGTCTTTACCGGCCTCAAGCGACCCTGTTTTGTCATCAACACCCAATATTCTGGCTGAATTAAGTGTAATGGCCTGCAATGCCTGTTCTTTCGTTAACCCGTAAGCGGCAGCTGTTCCTGCATTGAAGGGCAGGTTGCGATAACGGCTTTCGCCATGTTCATCATTCAGCGCAAACAATACACCGGCTTTTTGCAACATGGCCGGCGTTTTAAAAGGCTGGTCGATGTCATCGTCTTCCGTAGCCGGCAACGCATGCTCATCACCAAGGATAACAGCAATATTATATTGCTTCAGCAGATCGGCAATCTGAAAACTTTCGCTGCCGCCAACGATCACCACATCGAAACCAAACTCTTTTACAAAGTCGATGGCGATCAGCATCTGTTTTACCTGGCTGGCATGCACGAACAGTTTTTGTTTTTTACTGAACAACCCGCTCAATGCTTCAAACTTCAGGTTGGTTTCTTTATGGGTGGCTTCCTGCAGGTAGCCTTTTGCCTGGCGGAAAAGCGTTTTGATCTCATCAATTTTTTTCAACGCGTCCTTTGTAGGATCGGTTTGCGATTGCGGAATACCGAAAAATGCCGCAAACCGGCTGGGCCGGCTGATAAAGGTGGGCATATTCAGGTGCATGCCATTGTCCATTTTATATGCGGCATCTTCCCAGTTCCAGGCATCGAGTTGTACTACTGAAGAAGAACCGCTGATAGTGCCGCCCTGCGGTGTAACGCCGGCTAATAAGATACCATTTGCCTTCAGCGTGTTGATGATCTTTGAATCGGTATTGTACGCTACTATTGAACGGATGCTGTTATTGTATTCACCCAGTTCTGAATAGTCGTTGGAGCCCCTTACCCCATTGCTGATCTCTTTCAACCCCAGATCGGTTACCGGTAATATAAGTCCGGGGTACACCTGTTTGCCTTTTACATCAACCACCTTGCCGCCCGCGGGAACGGTAACGCCAGCGCCTACCTGAACGATCTTTCCGTTCTCAATTTCAATAGTACCGTTTTCAATGACCTGACCGTTGCCAACATGTATGGTACCGTTGGTTATATACAATTTACCGGCGTATGCTTTGGCCGGGTATACATCTTCCTGCGCCTGCGAAGCAATGCCCGCAGCAAGAAGTTGTATGAATATGATTAGTTTCTTCATTGTAATTCAGTTAATCAATTTAAGTGAGGCAGCCGTTAATAGTTCATCCTGAAAAACAGGCAACTTTTTCACGTTTGCCGTTTCACGTTTCACGTTATTGAGTGACATCATGTTCATCGACATCCACGGTGATCAGCCCGTCATGATGATCATGATCGCCACAGCTCAGCACCACCTGGAAGCTGGGTGTTGCAGGCGCAACCGGCCCGCCGCTTCTTTTTTCGCCCAGCATCTTCTGCACCAGGCGGTTTCTTTCGGCAGCGATCTTTTTACGCAGCTCCAGGTCGCGGGTACGATCGAAATAAACGATGCCATCAACGATCGTTTTGTCAGCCTTTGCATAAATGCTTAACGGGTTATCGCTCCAGATAACCACATCGGCATCTTTACCTGCTTTCAGGCTGCCCACCTTTTCATCTACATGAAGCGCTTTGGCCGGGTTCAGCGTTACCATTTTAAACGCATCCTCTTCCGACATGCCGCCGTATTTTACGCTTTTGGCGGCTTCCTGGTTCAGGCGCCGCGCCATTTCAGCATCATCTGAATTGATACATACATTCAATCCCACGCGTTGCATAAGGGTGGCGTTATACGGAATGGCATCCTGTACTTCGGTCTTATAGGCCCACCAGTCGCTGAAGGTAGAAGCGTTAGCGCCATGCGCTTTCATTTTGTCGGCCACTTTGTAGCCTTCAAGAATATGGGTGAACGTATTTACCGTGAATTTGAATTTTTCGGCTACGCGCATGGTAGCGGTGATCTCGCTTTGTACGTAAGAGTGGCAGGTAATGAAACGCTTTTTGTTCATGATCTCAACCAGGGCGTCAAGTTCCAGGTCGCGGCGAACAGCGGCAGCAGCCGTAGTAGCGGCAGCAGCCGTAGTAGCGGCAGCGCCTTTCTTTTTAGATGTGGTTGCGGTAACCGCGGCCTCTTTACAACCTTTTTCATATTCACAGGCACGGGTAAAGGCATCCATCATCACCTCTTCCACCCCCATACGCGTATCGGGGAAGCGGTTATTATTTTGCGAGGTGGTGCGTTTTACGTTCTCACCCAATGCAAATTTGATGAAGGGATCAGCGCCTTTGAACTTCAGTTCTTCATCGTTAGCGCCCCAACGCAGCTTGATCAACTGGGTTTGTCCGCCAATGGTATTGGCCGAGCCGTGCAGGATATGGGAAGAAGTAACACCGCCGCTGAGCTGGCGGTAGATATTGATGTCTTCGGGATTCAGGTTATCGCCGATACGCACTTCCGATGTTACCGACTGTGCGCCTTCATTAATGGAAGCGGCGGCAATATGCGAGTGTTCATCAATGATACCCGGTGTAACAAATTTGCCGGTAGCATCAATCACTCTGGCGCCGGCATCAGCAAGGTTCTTTCCTATCTGCGCTATTTTGCCATTCTTTATCAATACGTCGGTATTTTCAAGCCGGCCTTCTTTTTCGTTGGTCCATACGGTACCGTTCTTTATTAAAATATTTTCGGCCTGTGGTAATGAATCCCAGCCATAACCGTCGAACGGATATACCACTTTACCCAGCATACCCTGCGGTTTCTTTTTGCTGGTATCGGGTGCCGGTGCGCCGGCTTTTGCGAAGGAGGCGGTCCACAATACGTTATTGCCATCGGCATCAACGCCATTGCCATTCCATACATCGCCGTTCACCGTTCCGCCCAAACGAATGGTAGCGGTACTGCGCTCGCGCGGTAGCTTTTTCTCAGTAGCAAAACTGATAGTTACCAGTTTGCCAT
>CBIHPC010000043.1:0-36157 GCA_966211305.1 uncultured Niastella sp. | reverse complement strand
GGCCATCGATCTGCTGCGCTATAAACAATTCCTGCTTATCAGGCGGTTTACCGATAAAGAAGTATTAAGCGAAAGTTTCCTCAGAGAAGCCGCCGCCACATTCAGGAACATGCGTCCTTTCTTCGATTACATGAGCGAAGTGCTCACTTCCGATACCAATGGGTCCCCTTCTCCACACATTTAAGCAGGACTTTACAGGATGGCTCATTATGGTTTTTCACTACCTTCAAAATCCCAAAAAACCAAATAGCTTGTTAATGAAAAAGGAATTAGTAATAGCTGGTTGTTTTAGCTTATTGTTTTTGCAGAAAACTTCCGCCCAGGTAACCCTGCAACAACTACGTACCGAAAATTTAGTGAACCCTGTCGGCCTCGACGTTGCCACGCCCCGTTTCAGTTGGCAACTGGCAGGCAGTCAGCGCGGCATAGCCCAAACGGCCTATGAAATAAAAGTATCGGCAGGTAAAAATGCCGTTTGGAACAGCGGAAAAGTGGCTGGCGACCAGTCGGTACAGGTGCCATACGCCGGCAAACCCCTTCAGTCGGCCACCAGATATCAATGGCAGGTACGGGTTTGGGATAACAACGGCCGCGCCACATCATGGAGCGCACCGGCCTCGTTTCAAACCGCCCTGCTCACCGTAAACGAATGGAAAGCGCAATGGATAGCTCCGGGTTTTACCGAAGATGCGCAGAACCGTCCCGCCATACTTTTCAGAAAAGCTTTTGGAGTGAACAAAAAAGTAAGAACAGCCACCGCTTATATTACCGCCCATGGTTTGTACGAGGCGCAGATCAATGGCAAACGGGTAGGGGATGCCTACCTTACACCCGGGTGGACGAGCTATAAAAAGCGCCTGCAGTACCAGGTATATGATGTAACGCCGTTGCTTGCAAACGGACAAAATGCAGTAGGCATATCCGTTGGAAACGGCTGGTACCGTGGCTTCCTGGCCTGGAGCGGCAACAAGAACTCCTTCGGCAGCGATGCCGCACTGCTGTTTCAACTGGCCATTACCTATACCGATGGCTCAACCGAAATGGTAGTATCGGACGATAGCTGGAAATCATCAACCGGCGCCATCCGTTATACTGAGATCTATCATGGCGAAACCATCGATCTGCGACAGGAAAAAACCGGCTGGGCCAATGCCGGTTACAACGACGCCGGCTGGAGCAAGGTGAAACCGGAGAACTATTCAAAAGAAGTGCTCATTGCCACGTATAACGAACCCATAAAAAAACACGAGACATTCACACCCGTTAAAGTGCTGAAAACACCCAACGGCGAAACCGTGCTCGACTTCGGGCAAAACCTCGTGGGCTGGGTAACCATTAAAGCAAAAGGGAAAAGCGGCGACAGTATTGTAATAAAACATGCCGAGGTGCTTGACAAACATGGCAATTTCTACACCGAGAACCTGCGTGCCGCCAAAACCACGGCCACATATATTCTCGATGGTAAAGAAACCGTGCTGGAACCGCATTTCACATTCTTTGGTTTCCGCTACATAAAGGTGGAAGGCTACCCTGAAGAAATAAAACCGGAAAACTTCACCGCTGTGGCCCTGTATTCAGACATGCAGCGCACAGGCGACTTCACCTGTTCGCACCCGTTACTCAACCAACTGCAACATAATATTCAGTGGGGACAACGCGGTAATTTCCTCGATGTGCCAACCGATTGTCCGCAACGCGATGAGCGCCTGGGTTGGACGGGCGACGCACAGGCATTCTCACGCACGGCTGCCTTCAATTTCGGCGTGAATAATTTCTTCGACAAATGGATGCGCGATGTAGCCGCAGATCAACGGGCCGATGGCCTGGTTCCCCACGTAATACCCAACGTATTACATGCCAATGACGGCGCATCAACCGGTTGGGCCGATGTAACCACCATTCTGCCCTGGAATATGTACCTGGCCTACGGCGATAAAAGAATTTTGCAGAACCAGTATAAAAGTATGAAAGCATGGGTAGGTTATATGCAGGCGCAAAGCAAAAACGACCTGTGGCAAACAGGCTTTCATTTTGGCGACTGGCTTTTTTTCCGCCCTTTCGACGACAATGACGGCAGATCCGCCGTTACCGACAAATACCTCATTGCCCAGTGCTTTTACGCCAATTCGGTGCAGATAATGATCAATACAGCCAAACTGCTGGGGCAGGCAGACGATGTAACCACCTACCAAACCCTGCTTGACAAAGTAAAAGCGGCTTTTGTAAAAGAATACCTTACGCCCAATGGGCGATTGGTATCGGGTACCCAAACAGCTTATGTGCTGGCCCTGAATTTCGATATGCTGCCCGAACAATTACGCCAACAGGCGGCAGTCCGGCTGGCTGAAAATATAAGATCTTACGGAGATCACCTCACCACCGGATTTTTAGGAACGCCTTATTTATGCCATGTGCTCAGCCGCTTCGGCTATACCGATCTCGCTTATAAATTACTGTTACAGGAAAGTTATCCGTCGTGGTTATACCCCGTAAAAATGGGCGCCACTACTATTTGGGAACGCTGGGACGGACAAAAACCCGACAGCACTTTTCAAACGCCCACCATGAACTCCTTCAACCATTACGCTTATGGCGCTATTGGCGACTGGATGTACCGCGTCATTGCGGGGCTCGATACTTATGAAGACAAACCTGGTTACAAGCATATTAAGATCCAGCCGCATATCGGCGGCGGATTGACAAAAGCAAAAGCCAGCCTGCAAACCAATTATGGCACCGCCAGCAGCGGCTGGGCCATCAACGGCAACGAACTGGTACTGGAAGTGGAGATACCGGCCAATACTACAGCCGATATCTATATCCCCGGCGCCAGCGCCGAAGCCATCACCGAAAACGGGAAAGCGGTTTCCGCTCAAACAGAATGGCAGGCAACTGCTACCGCTGATAAATACGTAGTAGTAAAAGCGGGATCAGGAAAATACCGGTTCGTTACTGCTGTGCCGGCAACACCGGCTACGGCAGCTGCCAAATAAAAATCACAGATGCAACGAATTGCAACCCTGTCATGTCCCGGTTGCACCGGGCCGGCAGGGTTATTTTTTTTTAATGGCCACCCATCCATTTTACCCCGGTATTTCGTACCTGTGTTAGGCTTTTTCCATACGAAAAAAGTACTAATTAACAGGATATATATTAATTTACCGGTGATGAAACATCCCTGGCAAAATTTTCATTATGCATCCAAAGGCAATGAAAATTTTCGCTGGTAAGTTCCATCTGGCTAAAACACAATGGATATCTACAGATGACAGTGGCAAAAAGAAATAGTATTAAAAAAGTGGTTTTGATATTGGTGCTGATTGTGATAGCTACCCGTACCATTCATGCACAGGATCATAAAGTAACAATTAAAGTACTTGACAGTGTGCAGTTTCCGGTAGGAAATGCAACCGTGAGGATCAATCAGAAAGAAAAACTGGCCGATTCCACCGGTTTATTCCCGACAACGCTACCCAATGGCAGATACCGCGTTACTGTAAGTGCGGTAGGCCATTATGCCGCTACCCGGTATATTACTATCAGCCAGGATACAACGATTCAGGTATTCCTGCGTTCCCGCGAAAGTTTGTTGCAGAATGTGGTAGTAACGGCCAACCGGAACGTTTTGCGCAACCAGATGAGCGTGCATAACCTTGATATGGCGCAGATCCGGAAGCTGCCAGTGATCCTTGGCGAAGTTGACCCTATAAAAACGATCACGCTGTTACCAGGTATCAAAAATGGCGGCGAAGCAAGCGCTGGGATCTATGTACGCGGTGGTGGGCCCGATCAGAACCTTGTTTTACTCGACGGGATCCCTGTTTACAATCCCAATCACCTGCTCGGCTTTTTCAGTGTATTCAATGGCGATGCCGTAAAAAATATTGAAGTAATAAAAGGCGGCATGCCCGCCGAATATGGCGGCCGATTAAGCAGTGTGATCTCGGTGAATACCCGCGACGGCAATAAAGACTCCATTAAATTTGGCGGCGGTATCGGGCTTATATCTTCACGGCTCTCGCTGGAAGGACCATTGATCAAAAAAAGATCATCGTTTGTCATCAGCGCCCGCCGCACCTATATTGACCAGGTGGCCAAAGTATTTGCACCTGACAGCCTCGGTAACAACGGTTATTACTTTTACGATATAAACGCCAAAGCCGATTTTGTCATCAATGATAACAATTCCCTTTATTTCACCTTTTATACGGGTAAAGACAATTTCACCTTTGCCGATGATGACAATGACGGCCCGGAGCGCGAGTTCAATGCCATTTGGGGCAATACCATCCTTGGCCTCACCTGGAAACAGCAGGTGAATAAAAAATGGAAACACGAATTATCGCTAATACGCAATGATTTCAATCTGAACAGCCGGGTTACGTTTGGTACCAATGGCTTTTTATTTTCGTCGGGCCTCACCGATCACTCAATAAAAAACGACTGGGTATTTACACCCGCCAGTTGGATAAAATGGAAGGGCGGTTTACAATATACCTGGCATACCTTCCGACCCGGCGCGGGTAATTCTACCGCAGGCGTACAGGAATTTCAATCGCAGATCCACGACCAGTACGCCCGCGAAGCAGCCGGTTACATAAGCACAGACATAAACGTTACTACCAACCTGAACCTGATAGCCGGGATGCGCTATAGCTATTTCAACCAGATCGGTCCAACCGAGCGCATAATATACGGAGCAGACGGATCGCCCACCGGGGAGGTAGAATACTATAAACGCGGCCAAAGCATAGCCCGTTATCAATATCCCGAACCGCGGGTAAACCTGTTATACAAACTGCCCGGAGCAGCCAGTATAAAACTCTCGTACACCCGAACAATTCAATACCTGCACCTGGCCACTACCAGTGCGGCTACCTTTCCCAGTGACCTTTGGGTGCCTTCGAGCCGCGTTATACAACCAGGAAAAGCGGAACAGGTGGCCGCAGGTTACTTCAAAAGTTTACATAACGGCAAATACGAAATAAGCGCCGAAGCCTATTATAAGACCATGGGCAATCAACTCGAGTTCAAACCCGGCGCCCGGCTGCTGCTGAACCAGAATATTGAAGGTGAAATGATCTTCGGAACCGGCAAAGCCTATGGCCTTGAATTGTTCTTTCAAAAGAAAACCGGCAGGCTCAATGGCTGGATCGGTTATACCCTGAGCAGGGCAGAACGAACATTTCGCGATATGAACGAAGGCAAGGCATTTCCTTACAGGTACGATCGCACGCACGATGTGAGCGTAGTAGCGAACTACAATCTTGGTAAAAAATGGGAAGCGTCTGCCGTCTTTGTTTATGGAACCGGCAATGCGCTCACCATGCCAACCGGGAGATTTGTATACAACCTCGGTTATAACCCCCGCGAACGTGAACCCATTTTTACCAATATCAATCAATACGACAAGATCAATGATTTCCGTATGCCGGCCTATCACCGGATGGACATTGCATTTACGTATACGCCCAAACCCAATAGTACCAAACGCTTCAAAAGCAACTGGGTGTTTAGTTTGTACAATGTTTATAACCGGAAAAACCCGTATTTCATTTATATAGATGCCGATGAGGATGAACGTACCGTAAAGGGTAAACAGGTATACCTGTTCCCCATATTACCCGGCGTAACCTGGAATTTCAAATTTTAAGCGATGAGAACAATGAACATATACAGGCTTGTTTTTATTACCGCGTTGACCGTTTCGTTCATGTCGTGCGAACGGGATTTTCCTATCGATCTCAAACAGAACGAACCACAAATGATCGTAGAAGCATACATCAACAACGAACTGCCGTTTTATAATTACGTAATACTCGGCCGCAGCCAGGGGTATTACGAAGAGGGTTTCGAGAATATTCCGATCACCGGCGCCAACGTTACCATTACTGAAGGCACAATGGGCGCCAACAATACGTACATCTGGGATCAGCGTACCCGCAAACAACTGCGCGAAGGCCGGCTGCGGCAGTTCGGTAACGAGTTGCTACCCGGCGTTTATTTCGACAATACGCTGGCCTCCGATCCTAACAATGCATTAAAAGGCACACCGGGAAAACATTACCTGCTCGAAATTGAAGCGGAAGGCAAACGCTATTCGTCTGTAACGACTTTATTGATGCCCATAAAGCTCGACAGCCTTACCAGCGGTTTTCATTATATTGACGAAGATGATGACACAACGCAGTTGAAAGCCCGTTTAACAGTGCATTATAAAGACCCCGATACTATCGGTAATACGCAGTTGTATTACTGGCACAACCAGGATACAGGCGAAAAATTCGGCTGGGGCGGACTCAACAGCAACCGCTTTACACCCAATACCGATGAACTCACGAACGGACAGTACATGCACCTGACCCATGGGAATGGATTTGCCCTGGAAGATTCAGTTGTATACTACATGGCCAACGTTGAACGGAAAGTGTATAATTTCTGGGATAGCTTCAACAAAGCAAGATCCAACGGCGGCCCATTCTCTACACCGGTCAAATTGTTGAACACGATCGAAGGCGAGAACGTGATCGGTTGTTTCAGCGGGTTTAGTATCAGTACGAAAACTATTATTATAAAATAATCATCCATAGCCGGTTCCGTTGAATGCTTTTCGGTAAGTTGCTTATAACTCTTTCGTGATCCTGTCAAGCTCCTTCAAAACAGTTGGCAGTCTGAATTCGCCGTGCATGCGTTTAACATTGCCGGCGGCCTGTTGCAGATCGGCGCCAATAGCCGTTACATATAATGGATTATTGCTTTCACCCCGAAATACCGGGATCACGTTTTTCAGGTTCTGATGAAAGTTGCTTTTCGCAACGCCTATAACCGGTACTTTGGGTTGTATGTTCTCATAAACATAAGCGCCCAGCCCGGGTTTACCCGCATCATCCAGCACCACAAACCCGTCTATCACAATACAACTTACAGTACGCAGGTCAACCTGGTTCAACACTTCCATTATACAGGGTAATTCCCGTTTGTAAAATTCACCCGGTACATATTCCTCCACCTTATCAATATACCTGATCACGTGTTGTACCGCAACGGCATCTTCCCAGTTTTGGATCAATGCCCCAACTGCTTTTGCCGTGTTTTCCTTATAGTGCACATCAATGGCTACGATCATCCGGCTAAATTAGTGATCAAAAACCGGCTATACAAACCAACCAGCCAGCTACAGGATGCCGACGCCTAAAAGCCCCCGCTTGCATTTTCATTTTTGAATATGTATTTTTAGCCGGTCGAACAATTTCCACCTGTAAAAACCAACCAAATGTCTGTTATCGACCCCGAATTGATCCAACGGTATTATTCCCAACTATCTAACCAGGAACTGATCAACCTCACAAAGAACGAAGGAAACAAATTGACCGGCGAAGCGATCGATTACCTGTTCGATGAATTTGCAAACAGGGGAATGGACACAACCATTTTGCAGCATATAGTTGAAAAAAAGGAGCAGATCAAAGCTGCAGCGCAAATGGATACCTCCAACTGGAGTTATGCGCTTAATGCAAGAAAGTCGGGCAAAACCGATGAAGAAATAATCACGGAACTTACTGCAAAACAGATCAGTGAAAGGGAAGCTGCGTTGATCATAAAAAGGCTCCCCAACTTCAATTTCGATAGTGAGCTGATTGCAGAACTGATAGCCAAAAAGAGCCAGAGTGCCGCGTTGGGGACAATATTTGGCATATTGATACTTTTCGCATTGGGCGCTTACTTTTTGTACCTGGGAGTTGTTTCTAAAATTTTACTACCTTTTATTTTTGGTGCCGGCGTTGTTATATTAGGCGTTTATTTTCTTCGGAAAAACGACAGGGAATTCAAAGGCAGTGATTTCTGGGTTGAGCTTTTAAAAACGCACCCTGAAAATTTCGTCTATATAAAACCCATCGTTACTAAACATACCGTTGGCTTTGTGCTCACTCTTTGGAGAGAACAAAAGTTCCAGTTATGTACGATCAATAAGGAGAAGATATTGATGACGATCGATACGGAAGAAGAGCGGAAAATCTTTTTTGAGGGCATACAACAATTACTTCCACATGCGCATATCGGGTTCTCTTATGAAATTGACGCATTGTATGCTGCCAATGCCCATACTTTTATCGCAACCTTACAGGAAAGACAAATGTATACACCGTTTGACGCTATTGCCTGGCCGGCGCAGGAGACAAACCTGTTTGTTGAGAATGACGCATCGTAAAGTTTTTACTCCCTGCTTGTCTTCATAATTGCCAAATTCAAATCCCTGTGAAAAAGCCTCGCCGGGGGGCGGACTGTTATCAAATTCTACCAGTTGTTTAAGTATGCCGGGCATTTCAAAGCCGGTAAAGTTCCTGCTGTATTCATTAATATCGGTCATGGGATACTGTTAATTGGTACAAATATAATATCGCCGGGGAAGAAGTTGAAATCAGTGGCTTTTCGACGCTAATCCATTGATAGCCGTATTGTTACACTGATAGCTTTTTTTAGCTTAATTTTGCCCAAAACTTATTGATTTTGAGCGTTCCTGTGTTTTTGATCACTCCGCCTTTTACGCAGCTTAACACGCCGTATCCGGCAACGGCTTATCTGAAGGGCTTTTTGAACACTAAAAATATCCGTTCCTTCCAGAGCGATCTGGGCATAGAGGTAACACTGGCCCTGTTTTGCCGGGAAGGACTGCAGGAACTGTTCAACCGCATTAACCAGCTTGAAAAACCATTGTCGGAAAATGCTGCCCGCATGGTGGCCCTGCAGGAAGATTACATATACACCATCGATGATGTGGTGCATTTTTTACAGGGCCACAACCCAACGCTCGCTCACCGCATTTGCAAACGCGACTTTCTGCCCGAAGCCAGCCGTTTTGCGCAACTCACCGATCTCGACTGGGCATTCGGTTCAATGGGCACCCAGGACAAGGCCAAACACTTTGCCACCATGTACCTCGAAGATCTTTCCGATCTTATCAGTGAATGTATCGACGGGCATTTCGGGTTTAGCCGTTACGCCGAAAAACTGGGCCGTTCCGCCAACAGCTTCGACGAACTGTACAACGCCCTGCAAAAAGAATATACGTTTATCGATGAATTGCTGATCAGGCTGCTGAAAGAACACATGGAAAAGCTGCAACCCAAACTGGTAGCTATTTCCGTTCCATTTCCCGGCAACCTGTACGCCTCGCTGCGTTGCGGACAATATATAAAACAAAACCATCCCAGTGTAAAAGTGGCCATGGGCGGCGGTTTTGCCAATACAGAACTGCGTTCGCTCAGCGACCCGCGGGTATTCGAATTTTACGATTATATTACCCTCGATGATGGCGAAGCACCCCTTGAACAACTGGTGCAACTGGTAGAAGGTCATCGTTCAACCGAAGAACTGAAACGCACTTTTACCCTGCAGAACGGCGCCGTTCAATATATCAATAACAAAAGCTGCTCCGATTACAAACAGGCGCAGGTGGGTACACCCGATTACAGTGATTTCCTGCTCGACAAATACATTTCCGCCATAGAGGTGGTAAACCCCATGCACCGCATGTGGAGCGATGGCCGCTGGAACAAACTCACGATGGCGCATGGCTGCTATTGGGGTAAATGCACTTTCTGCGATATTTCTCTCGACTATATCAAACTCTATGAGCCGATAGCCGCTTCTTTGCTGGTCGACCGTATGGAAGAGATGATGAAACAGACCGGGCAAAACGGTTTTCACTTCGTTGATGAAGCCGCTCCGCCCGCCATGATGCGTGCCCTGGCGCTCGAGATCATCCGCCGCAAACTAACATTGAGCTGGTGGGCCAACGTACGTTTTGAAAAAAGTTTTACCCGCGATCTCTGCCTGTTGTTGAAACGCTCCGGTTGTATTGCGATTTCGGGCGGACTGGAAGTCGCCAGCGATCGCCTGTTGCAGCTTATTCAGAAAGGCATCACCGTTGCGCAGGTGGCGCAGGTGAACAAACACTTTACTGAAGCGGGCATAATGGTACATGCTTACCTCATGTATGGTTTTCCCACGCAAACCGAACAGGAAACAATCGATTCGCTTGAAATGGTGCGGCAAATGTTTGCCGCCGGTGTGTTGCAGTCTGCCTTCTGGCATTTGTTCACCATGACGGTGCACAGCCCCATAGGCATGGAGCCGGAGAAATTCAAGGTTAAAAGAGAATCGGCATTGGTGGGTGCATTTGCCAATAACGATCTTGTGCACATCGATGAAACGGGTGCCGGGCATGAAGAGTTTGCATTTGGTTTAAAGAAATCACTGTTCAATTATATGCATGGCATCGGTCTCGATGACCCGTTGCAGAAATGGTTCGAATTTAAAGTGCCCAAAACGAAGATCCCACCTGATTATATAGAAAAAGTGCTGGAACAGGATATTTATACCGCGCCAAAACCCACTACCAGGATCGTCTACCTCGGCAGACCGCCCATCGTTGAACACTTTACAAAAAGCAAAAAAGGCAATAGCTGGGAAATGACCTCACTTACCTTCCAGGACAAACGCGAAAGGTACAGTATCAGCGTAGGCCGCGAGCAGGGCGACTGGCTCGCCGCCATCCTGAAAGAATTATCGATCACCAATCCAAAAGTGTTGACGTTACAGGATGTAATGGACAATTATAAAGCCGCCGGCCTCGAAGACTTCGAACTGTTCTGGGACAATAAGCCAGTGAATACTTTGCACAAGGTTGGGCTGCTGAGGTTGTAATCAATTTGGCAGTATCAATTTATACGAAATATTCGATGCCCAGAAATAGCCCAACGCGCCGCCCATGATATTGCCTTTTGCCGAAGCCGGTACCGGTTTGTAAATATTACCATCGTTTTGCAATTGCTTTCGAAGTACATTGAAATACTCATAAGCTTCCTTTGTTAAAGAAGACAATCGCATATGAGAGGCATACCATGGAAAGAAGTTTACATAAGGTCCCGCACCCGGATAGGGATAACTATCGGGCCAGATCAATTGTACCGATAATCCATTCACATTCGGCGGTAATATATTATCATCTACCACCCAGGGAATGTTATTATAATTATTATACTCCCATTTAAACGTATCGAAAGGATACTCGCTTAAATGCGGATAAAACTGGATCATGTAATAATTCTTTTCATTCTGCGGTTCTTTAAACCATACAAGTGGTAAATTGCCTTTGTCGCCGGCTGCATTAACAACGGTATCCTGTTTTATAACTGCCGAATCCAAAACGGGTACGCGGGGCATATACGCCGAAGCCTCAAATGTTGAATCGCCAATGCGAACATGCAGATGGTACGTATGACCGGGTTTACCCTGAATTTTTGTTGTTTGATAATATCCACGCTTTTCAGTTATCACTTTATTAGGAAAATTCCTATACGTAGAATCTATTTTACGGCTAACATTATCATACTTATAAAGCCATCTTTTTAAAGAATCATAGGCCGGCACAAGGGTATCGACAACTCCCATATCATCGGAGATTATTACTTCTGCTCCCTGAACGGCGTCAAAGCTATCGGCATCGAGGCTGGCTACAAGCGGATAACCTAACAAATGGGTCGATCTTGTTATATGAATAAAATAGGGTCCCTGTAAATCGCTGATGCGGCCTTCTATCACATAAAGCGGTTTCGCATCCGGCAGTTGGAAATCATAATCTTTTGTACAGGCCGATAAAAACAAAACAGTAATAATGAAAAAACATCGCATATGCAAATTGATCATTTAGAATTTGAAATTGTAGGTTATTGAGGGCAAAACGCCTGTGAGGTATACCTGTGTAGCTTTTGTATTGGAGTATGCCAGGGTCTGATTGATATACAGTGCAAATATATTCTTCCGGTTATAAGCATTATAGATACTAAATACCCATTCGCCGTTCCATTTCCTACCTGGTTTTAATTTGTTTTTCCATGTAACACTTACATCGAGGCGGTGATTGGCAGGAAGCTGATAGCCATTTCTGGAACTATAATACAGGTACCTGCTCCCATAAAAAATATAAGTTCCAACCGGTATGGTGCTGCGGCTGCCACTTCTATATACCCAGTTCAGGGAAACATTTGTTCGTTCACTTATCGTAAGCGAATACACTACCGAAATGTTGTGCCGGTGATCGTAGGTTGGCGGGTACCATTCATTATTGTTAACGCCATTGATGCGGCGCAGCGCCTTTGACCAGGTATAACTTATCCACCCGGTTGAAAGCCCGCTGTTCTTTTTCAGCAGGAATTCCAACCCATAACCTTTACCCTCACCGGTCAATATCTGCGTTTCTATTCTATCATTCAGAAAAACTTCAGCATTGTCTTTAAAGTCGATAATGTTATGCATTTTCTTATAGAATCCTTCAATACTTCCTTCATATGAATCGTTTAAAATAGTTTTGTAGAAACCGGCAGCAAACTGATCGGCATATTGTGGCCTGAAATATGCGCCGGACGGCAGCCACATATCGGTGGGTAACCCCACAGAAGAATTCGTTAAGAGGTGCTGGAACTGGTAATTCCTGTTATATGAAAATTTCAGCGCAGCGGTAGGGGAGATCAGGATCCTGGCAGTAACCCTTGGTTCTATCCCCATATACGAAGTCACCATTTTTCGTTTAGGATAAAAAGTGCTGTCAGCTACCGTTGTGGTTCCTGTATAATAACGATACACCATCTCATCGCCCAGAGCAGCAAACCAGGTTGTTCGTATTCCGTAAGACAGGCTGATGCGTTTACCGGTTTTCTGTTCGTTGCTTATATATGCAAACAACTGAGCCGAACTGCGGTTGTTGAGCGTTATCTCTTTTGAAGCGGCATGTTCAGATTTGGGCGTTATGCTTCCCGGTAATACATCCTGCAAAGTGGCGCCGGCGCCAAACTTTACCTGGTTATTGCTATTGAGCATCAGATCGAAATCTGTTTTAAAAGTTACTTCTTTTAAAAAGGCCCGCCAGGTAAAATTGCGGGTATCTTCCAGCAGATCATATGAATATTTATACTTGCTATAGAGAAGCGATGTATTGGCAAACAGACCGGCATTGAAAATATGGTTCCACCGGGCGGCAAAAGTAGTATTGCCCCAGTTCATTTCGGCTGCTTTATCAATGGGGGTCAAATAGAAATTATCATAACCGGTATAGGCTGATAAATAAAGCCGGTCTTTTTTACCAATGACCCTATTGAGCTTTACATTGAGGTCGTAATACGATACCCTGCTATCCTTTACATGAAGTTTTATCAGGTTGAGTTTATTCGTAATGTTTAACAATGTTCCTAAATCACTGTATCTTCCTGAGACCATAAAGGAGGAACGTTCTTTCTTAAGGGGCCCCTCAACCGTTAACCGGCTTGCCAGCAAACCTATTCCGCCCGTAATGGTATGATTTTTAAAGTTGCCTTCTTTCATGCGAATGTCTACCACCGATGATAATCGCGAGCCATACCAGGCCGGAGAATTACCTTTATAAATGGCTATATCCTTCAGCGCGTCTGTATTGAAAGCAGAAAAGAAACCGAGCGTATGGGAAGGATTGTATACCGGCGCTTCATCGAGCAGGATCAGATTTTGATCATACGATCCGCCACGTACCGATAAATTGGTAGTTCCTTCGGCAGAAGTTTGTATGCCGGGCAAAAACTGCAGGCTTTTCAACACATCGGGCTCCCCGCCGGCCATAGCCATTTTTTTTATATCTGCAACACTTAACCGGTGATAACCAGTAGTTGTTCTTTTAACACTGTTTTTCTTTGCTGTAATGGCTGAGGATATTATAACGGTTTGAAGGGGCGTATTTTCCTTTACAGCCAGTTGAATATTGTTCTGGCAGGTACGATGAAGACCTGCCGTGGTGTCGTAGTCTTCAAAACCAACATACGAACAATTCAGCTTATAACTGGCCGCAGGAACCGTTAACGAATAAAAACCGTAAGCATTTGTAACTGCAGTATAGGATTTGTTACCCGAAAGATGTATGGTAGCCCCGGCCAGTGATTCACCGGAATTAACGGCTGTAACAAAACCGTAAATTGTTATTGAATACGGCGGCAGGTTGCGCGGCTTTTTAACCAGTATGTAATTGTCTACCTGCTCAAACTGCAGCGAAGTACTGGCGGTTATGCCATTCAATATTTTTTTTACGCTAATATTCTGCTGCCGGTAGTTGATGCCTTTAATGCCCGCTACATCGGCCGTTTTATAGTTGAATTTAAAAGGCGTAAGAATTTCAATTTTGGCAAACGCCTCTTCAAGTGTGGCATTTTTCAACTCTATGCTTATGTTCACTTTGTTCATATCCTGCGCATTGACCTTTACTATTGGCAAAAAGGTACAGCATATGAATACCAGCACTGGTTTCATTTGTTTCATACAATGTAGTATATGTGGTTGCTTATTCTATAATATAGATCCCATTGTTTTCAGAAAACGGCGCATCTGTTATGCGACAGATGATGTCAAGCACTTTACGAATGCCTATACTTTTATTGACCGACGCGGTGGTTATTACATTTTTCAGTGAGGCATTTCTTATTTGAATAGAATCGTTAAAAACCCGTTGCAGATCGGCTACTATATTGACAAACCGTTCATCTTTATAATACAAATTACCCTTTTTCCAGCCAGCTATACTGGCGGTATCGATCTCGCTTTGAAAATTGCCTGCTTCGGCCGTTACTTTTACCTGCCGTCCTTTTTCCAATGTGGCCAGTAACCTGTCACCGCTTTGTACTTTTACCCTGCCCCGTTGTACCGAAACGGTCATTACCCTTTCGCCAGGGTAGGCTTTGATATTAAAAGCGGTTCCCATTACCGAAGTGGTTATATTGCCTGAATGAATTACAAAAGGGATCTTATCGGCATGCCGTACATCGAACCAGGCTTCACCCATCAATTCTACTGAGCGTTCCTTACCTGAAAAAGATGCCGGGAAGCGGATAGCAGAAGCCGAATTTAACCATACCTGGCTTCCGTCGGGTAACACCACTTCGTACTGGCCGCTACGCGCTGTTGACAATACGTTGTAATATAAAGCTGCGCTGTTGCCGGTAGTTGTATAAACAATCTGCGAACCCCGTTTTGTTACGATCGTGTTCTCCTGTATGGCTATCTGACCATCTTTGGTTTCATCGAGCAAAATGTTCGATCCATTGTAAAGCAACAGTGAATTTTTGTTCTCCGGTGTCATTGGTAAGACTGGTATTGTTTTTCGGGCAAAGTTTGATGAGTCATTACTGTTAAGATAAAAATATACACCTGTACCTGTCAGAAGCAACACAGCGGCTGCCGCTGCCCAGCGATATAAAGTATATAGGCGACCTGGTCCTCTGGCGCCACGCTTGTCTATTTTCACAATATCCTGCGCCATTTTTTTCCATGGAGCCGCATTCACAGGCGCGTTAGGCGTTTCCTGCTGCATCATTTCGCTCATCACCTGTGTAAACAGCGCTTCGTCGGCATTGGCTTTCACGAGCGCCAACAGTTCCTGTCGTTCATGCTCCGTTGCATTGCCGGACAGGTGTTGTTCCAATAACCAGGTTAATCTTTCTTTGCTCATTTTGTATTAATTACGCCTGTTATCATCAATAAGAAGATCGAAAGGCTGTTTAGGACTATCGGGAATAAAAATTTTTTTATTTTTTCCGGCCACCAGCAAAAGCAGGAAGATGATACCATATTTAATAAGGTGTTCCCTGATAAATTTCAGCGATGCCACGAGGGCATTTTTAACGGTATTGGGCGAGATATTCAATATATCGGCTATCTCGGCGATGGTCTTACCCTCGTCTCGGCTCATCCGGTAGATCTTTTTCCGCTGGGAAGGTAGTTTGTCAATAGCTTCGCCGATTACCCGGTTCAATTCTTTTAGTGCGAAATTTTCCTGCGTCGTATGCACAGGATCGGGTTCAACAGTGAGGGGATTGTAAAATTTATTGTTCAGTGCGTTTTTACGCAAATAACTATAACATTCATTGGATGCTATTTTATACAACCAGCCGCCCGGGTTATCAATCCCGCCTAATTTATCCCTCGCCAGCCACACCCTGATAAATGTCTCCTGTACAATTTCCTGCGTAGCCTGTTCCGATTTAGTAAGTTTTATAATAAAAGGATAAAGTTTCGGAAGAAATGCATTGAACAGTGCTTCGAAGGCGCGTTCATCACCCGCAGCAGCCTGCTGGAACAGTTGTTTTTCATTTACCGGTAATTCGGAATTGTTGATATTTGAATGCAATGGAAGGTATTTTGAATGGAACGATCATAACGTGGATCATCACGGATAATCGATTCCGCGGCCAAAATTAGTACCATTTCAATATTTAAATCAAATCTTTATCGGGTTGGTATTCCGGTGGCGAACCTTTGAACATAACACAGATGAATTAATAAATATGTAAACTTTAAATAAAGTAACTTTAGTTAAAATCTTTTAGCCATGATCTTAGTACACGATATTTTCATCTGCAAACCAGGCAATGCGTCAAAACTGGCCAAACTGTTCAAAGAAGTGATGTCGGAAGACAATGAATTTGTAAGCGTGATGACCGATATGACCGGACAATACAACCGGGTGATAATGGTAAGCAAATACGACAACCTCACTGCTTACGAAAAAAGCTGGGAAGACATGAAAAAGGATGTGGAGAAATCGAAAAAGATGCAGGAAAAAATGGCCGGGTACCACGAGATGTACCTGACAGGTTCCCGGGAGATCTACCAGGTGTGGTAGGCTAAATTTTTTCAGCAGCTTAATCAATCGATTGCACGACTTCATTTCGCTATCGCAAAGTGGAGCAGTAGTTTTAATGTTCACATTACAGGTAAATATCTATTTAGATAAAGGCAAAACGGCACTATTTTTTCTATTGGGTGCATTAACAAATCAAACCTTATGTTAATGCGCAACATTTTAATTTTATCCTTTCTCTTTTTTTGTTTTTCATGTAAAAAAGATGCTATTGTAAATGAGGGTACCGAAAATCCTAAGGACAACCTTGTAAACCCGTCTGCCATTCGTATTTATTATGTCGATGGAGCGCTGGGCAACGACCAGAATGATGGTCTGTCCCTTGCCTCCGCCTGGAAAACGATCCAGAAATCATTTAATTCCGCTGTGGCCGGAAGTACGGTAATGATCAAAGGCGGAACTTATTTTGAACAACTGACGGTACGGGTTAGTGGTACCGCTGGAAATCCTATCACATTTACCAGTTACAATAATGAGCAGGTGATCATCGACGGCTCAAAAATATCAGGCACTACCATTCTTACCATCGCCGACAGGAAATATCTCGTTTTCAGCAATCTCACTGTTCAGAATATTACAAAGAACAATGCAGTGGGTATTCTGGTTTCTGCAGGTAGAAACGGCGGAGCAGGTGATCTGATCTTCCGCAACGTGAAGGTTAAACGCATTAACTGGACCAGCAGTGCCTCAACAACACCGGGCAACAGCCAGAATTCACAACCATTTATCGTGTATGGCTATGGCGCCGCCCAGGCAAATGCCATTACGAACCTGGTGGTTGACAGTTGTGAATTCGCCAATAATATTACCGGCTACAGCGAGTCGTTATCTTTAGACGGCAACATCGACGGTTTCACTATTACCAACAACTATGTGCACGACAATTCGAACATTGGCATTGCAGCGATAGGGCACTATGGAGTAAGCTCCAATTCTCAGGTTGACCAGGCGCGCAATGGCCTTATCAGGGGAAATACCTGCTTTAATAACAGGGCCGATTATGCTACAAGCGCGGGTATTTATGTCGATGGCGGCAGGGACATTAAAATTGACCGGAACATAACTTATCAAAATGGTTATGGAATTGAAGTAGGCCATGAAGAGAATGGTACAGCCAGCAATATCACCGTCACCAATAACCTGATCTATCTGAACGAGGTTACCGGTATTGCCATTGGCGGCTACGACTCGGGCACAAGCGGTCAGGTGATCAATTCTGTTTTCAGGAATAACACCTTGTTTAAGAACAATACCCTCAATGATGGTTCCGGGGAGTTTTATATGACAAAAGCCTCCAATTGCACTATCGGAAATAATGTCTTTTATACCAATAATCAGAACACCCTGTTCTCACTGGAGAATATTTCGCCGCAATCGGGCAATATCATCGACTACAATGTTTGGTATACACCCGGTGGGAACGCTTCCGACATCTGGATAAACTGGCGTAATACAGGTTATGATACCTTCGCTAACTACAGATCCAAAACCGGGCAGGATGCGCATTCCGCATTCAAAGACCCGCTTTTCATCAATGTTGGAACCGCTCCCGACCTGCATGTGAAAACAGGCAGCCCCTGTTTACGCACAGGCAACGCGGCCTGGATCACAGATGCTTCAGAAAAAGATCTCGAGGGCAAACCGAGGGTGGTAAACGGCGCTGTTGACATAGGCGCCTACCAGCAACAATAAGCGAACAATAATTCAGATTGAGCAGTCACGATAAGCTCAGTACCATGCAGCCCGTTCCGGTGATACCGGTACGGGCTGTTTGAGTATTAAGGCAGCGCCCCAAAAAAATATCTAATTTTGTATCTTCGTTATCTCACTAACGTTAAAATACAAAGGCATGATGAATCCCGACAAACATCGTGAGCGTATTGCAAAACTTACCTTTGCATCTGTTTATCCTATGTATGTGGAGAAAGTCGAGAAAAAGGGGCGCACAAAAGAAGAATTAAACCAGGTAATACAGTGGTTAACCGGCTTCGACAACAAAAAGCTGCAGGAATTGATAAAAGAAAAAGTAACCTTTGAAACATTCTTCGGGCGGGCTACGCTAAACCCCAATGCCGGCCTTATTACCGGCATGATCTGTGGATACCGGGTGGAAGAGATCGAGGATCCGTTGACCCAACAGGCCAGGTATATGGATAAACTGGTTGATGAACTGGCAAAGGGCAGGAAGATGGAGAAGATCTTGAGGGGATAGCTTTCATAATCACCTTTTTATGGTTCAGAACTTTCCAAATATCTTATGAGGATTCTCATAAGCATTCTTCAATCTTTGTGCAATTTTAGGCCAATCAACTTCTGCCCCGATAAATTCAATGGGAGATAATATTATATCATCATGAAAAAGTAGAGATTTTTTTACCATATCAATATTCAGATCTACATACTTTCGGGCGCAAGCATTCAGCATAGCAAATTTTGAACAAGCGATTTTTATCGTTTTTTATGGAGACCATTGCTGAATCCCTTCCCAGGGCGTTAGAGAGCGCCGAATGTAGTTCAGGAACTGCAACTTTTAATTTGGCCAATGCCGGCGGTGGGGGAAGTAAGATCTCATTGTTCTCCGTTTTATCCAATACGCGATTGCCTACTACAACAAGATGATTTTGATTTAATTTGTAAATAGGTGTTATCCGGTTCATATTGGTGCATGATAATGGTGATTGATTAAATTACTCAGATACAATTAACCTTAACCGGAATTATTAGAAGAGTAAATGCTCCTGCGCAATTAAATAATGACGTGCGTAATTATAAATGACAAATAAATTTAACTGATGGGAATCTGTTGTGAAGTATGGTGCAATTAAAATAATAAACAGTATTTCGCGAGAATTTGTGATTTCTCGCAGAAAAATTGTCTTTTTTGCGAAAACAACTCATATTTCGCGAAAGTTTCAAATATTTAGCGGGATATGGCTAAATTCTGCAGAAAAACGGTTTTTATCGCGGAATCGGACTATTTTTCGCAGAAAATTCAGATTATTCGCGAATAATATAATGCGTGAAAATTGTCCAATCTTCAAGGAAAGTTTATAATTCGCGATAAAATCTTACATTCTGCAGTATTACCTGGTTTTTTGCCGAAAAGATGTTCTTGTTATACAATCAGTTCACTTACTAAGTGAAATCGTTCTTCTGCAGACAACAACAACCTGGAAATAAATTTTCTAACCCTTCATTAATTAAGAAAAGCAATCTTTTACAAGCAGGATGCTTAAAAAATAATAATGGCCCATAAAAAAATGCAGCCGCCAGGTACTCCACTGAAACACATCTATACCTACAGAAATAACGACCGGCAAATTTTGATTCCCGCCAAAACTGGCGTATAATAGCGTACAACAATATACGCTTTCATTAACCAAACCCCTCACAGCAATGAAAATCAAACACGTTTTTGCCTTCTTGTTATGTATTGGCGTTTATTCGAATTCTATTGCACAGGACGCAGAATTATTAGACGCCCTGCCATCTACAAAAGAAGAATTTATTGCAAGTGAAAAAAAAGTGCTGTCAACTATTAACTGGCTCGAGAATACTCCCCTTGACCAGGATAAACAAAAACACCAGGTACAATATGCCCTGTTAACCGGCTGGATCACCAATTCACCAACAGTAACCCTGGAAATAAATGCCAAAGTATTGACCTTTACAAAGAAAAATGATGTGTTGATCATGTTCTTTATGGCCGGCTGGACGAAATACGCCCTGGAAAATAATTATTCAAAGGACAATGCAAAAGGATCCCTTGCCGGAATCCGCAGCGCTATGAGTATTTACAAAAAAGGCGTTGGCGTAAAAAAAGACAGGGAAATGGAAAAACTGGTATTGCTCGAAGATAAAGGGGAACTGGAAAAATGGGTTATCGATCAGTTAGCTAAGAAATAATATGTATCTCAATGGCAAGTGCGTTGGTTTAAATCAGTTGATCTTCTGCCAACGCACTTGTAAACTATAACTTACTCATCTAATCTAAATAAAATAGGCAGCATACCATAACCCCGCTGCGGTTCGCCATCTTCCAAAGCAGGTTTCCAGCGGGCAGGTACTGAATTGAAAACCCGTAATGCTTCTTCATCGATCTCCGGACTTACCGACCTGCGTATTTTTATATGTGACAGGGTGGCGTCCTTCTCAACAAAGAACTGGATCTGTACGGTACCCTGAATACCAGTTCTTAAAGCGCTTTTAGGATACTTTATATTTCTTGCTATAAAACGGGATATTTCCGTTGCATCATTGCCATACCTGATCGAAATATAAAAAGGGAACCAGGCAGTATCCTGGCCGCTGGCCGTATAACAATGACCACTGATCAATGAATCGAGTACATACTCATCTTTTCTTTTAAGTTGCCCGTTGGCATGCCAGGTAGTTAACTCGCCATTCAATTTGCCCTTTGTAAAACTGCCTTTTATTTTTGGTTTGCCATCTTCGTGATAGGTCAGATAGCTTCCTTCATATTGCCATCTTTTGCCGGTGCTATCATAATAGGAAATTTCCGATCTCAGCTGCCCGTTAATTGCAAAACGTTTGGTAGTGTATGCTTTTTTTGAGCGATCGGCATAGGTAGTGACAGTATAGGCAACTGCATTCTCTTTACCGGTACTGTCTCCATTTTTGTCCCAGTAGCTGGTTACGGTTAGGTCCTGAGCCAGGGAAAGCAGGGCAGAAGCTGTCAATAACAAGGAAAGGAATATCTGTTTCATAGTATAGATTAGTGCCCGCTAAAATATACATTTAGCAGATAATTTGCCAGGGTGCTGTTTTAATAGCCGGTCACGAACAATATTCATCTGATAACCACGTTATAACCTTCCATCAACCATCCGTATCCCCGAAGTAATTATCAGATTATTTATAAAAATTGTTGCAACAGTCGATAAATTTAATTTTATTTGTCAAAGCTATAAGGCCATTCATAACCTTCGGAAGAAAACTACACTGATTCAGCCCATTTACTTATTATAACCCATTGTAGATTAGCAATTGAATACTAACAATTGCTGACATAACAAACGATCAATGCAAATTTGGTATGAAAAAGTTATTGCTTTTTATTCTATTTCCATGTTCCTATGCGTTCGCACAACCGGAGGTTTACACTACGGCCAACGCGCATTCCCACAATGATTACCAGCAGGGTTCTCCATTTTATGCAGCTTATAATTTGAAGTACGGGTCTATTGAAGTTGATGTTTATTTAAACGTCGGCGACAATGAACTGCTCGTAGCCCGCAATGCAGCCGATGCAGCGCAACACCGTACGCTTGAAGAACTGTATCTTAAACCATTGTCGGAATACATTCAAAACAATAATGGCAGCGTGTATGCCGACACATCGCGTAAGATGATATTGATGCTGGATGTAAAAACGGAGGCGATTCCGGCAATCAATAAACTCATCGATATTTTAATAAAATACCCGGCTGTTACCCGTTGCCCTACACTGACTATAATGGTTACAGGCAGTAAACCGCCTTCACACACATATAACGTGTACCCTTCTTATTTGTGGTTCGATGGCCTGCTTAGCGATAACTATAATAAGGAGGTGCTTTCGCGAATTGCCTTAATGGGTGATAATATGATCAACTATACAAAATGGAAAGGCAAAGGCGAACCGCCGGCCAATGAATGGGAAACTATTAAAAAGATCGTCGACAAGGGACATTCATTAGGCAAAAAAGTAAGACTTTGGAATGCCCCCGATAATATGGAAGGCTGGAGCAGGCTGATGGAACTCGGTGTCGATTATCTCAACACCGATAGCATCAAAGCCCTGGCTGAGTTTTTAAAAACAAACGGGGTAAGGAAAACATAAAGTACGAACTAATTATAGAGTGAGCCATCCGCCGGCAGGCAGATGGCTCACTTTTTTTATACCAGCAATCGTTGCATTTTTCTGTGGCCAAATCATTCACGTTCTCCGTTTATTACATATGCATACAAAGAAGCAATAATTGTAAAACTACTCATGCAACAGTATTTTCACTATGAGCATAACTGCTTTCATTGCTCGTGGTGTATGGGTAATGTGAACCGGTAGAATTTTAATCGCTGAAAAAAAGTTAAATTTATCCTGGTCTCCATTATTTACCATTAAACTAGTCACATGAGAAAGTACTTACTCTTCGCAACAGCAATGTTGTGCAGCACGATCATGCTTGCACAAGACTTTTACAACTGGCGGCGACAACCCGATAACGCCAGGATCACAACCGACAAAGCCGTATCCCGGCTTGCATTTCCCACCGATTTTAAATTGTTTAGCCTTGATGATTTCACTCCTTTCAGGAATGAAGTGTTCAAAGCCGCAGGTAAGGCAACGGCTACTTCTACAATTATCACTTTGCCTAACGCCGACGGACAAATTGAACAGTTCGAAATTGTTGAAGCTTCGAATTTCGAACCTGCATTACAGGCTCAGTTCCCCGGGATACGGGCATTTTCAGGAAGAGGCATTACCGACCGGGAGGCCTCGTTAAAGCTCAGTATTTCGCCGCAGGGCATACAAACGATGGTATTCCGTACGGGCAAGGCCACTGAATTCATTGAGCCCTATTCTGCCGATCACACCATTTACGCGGTCTTTAAAAAACAACCGCGCGCTTTACCCTGGAAGTGCTCTACCCCCGAGCACCAGTTGGCAACAGATATCACCAACCAGGTAAATGCCCGGGTAGCGAGGTCAACCGGCGATCTGAAAACATTGCGGCTGGCCCAGTCTGTTACAGCCGAGTATTCCAATTTCTTTGGCGCAACAAGCGCTTCACAGGTTGCATTGGTGCTGGCTGCCGTCAACGCTACGCTTACGCGCAGCAATGGTGTTTATGAGAAGGACCTGGCCCTTCATCTTAACCTGGTAGCGGCAAGCACCAGTGTGTTTTATTATAACCCTTCAACGGATCCTTATTCCCCGGCCAGTTCAGGCGCAGGTGGCGCATGGAACAGTGAGTTACAAAACACGCTGACCTCAGTGATCGGTGCAGCGAATTATGATATCGGCCACCTGTTCGGAGCATCAGGCGGTGGCGGTAACGCCGGTTGCATTGGTTGCATTTGTGTAAACAATTCAAAAGGCAGCGGCTTTACTTCACCTGCCGATGCCATTCCGCAGGGCGATAATTTCGATATCGATTATGTGGTGCATGAAGTAGGGCACCAGTTGGGCGCTAACCATACCTTCTCTTTTAGTAATGAAGGCACCGGTGTTAATATGGAGCCAGGTTCGGGCATTACTATCATGGGTTATGCCGGTATTACCAGCCAGGACCTTGCGCCGCACTCCATTGATATCTTTCATCAGGCGTCCATTGCACAGATACAGAGTAACCTTACAGGTAAAACCTGTCCGGTAACTACCAGTATCTCCGGCACCAACGCAACACCCGTTGTAAGCGCCGGCAGCAATTATACCATTCCCATCAGTACGCCGTTTGCGCTTACCGGCTCGGCTACCGATGCCAATGCCGGCGATGTGCTTACCTATTGCTGGGAGCAAAACAATAATGTTTCCTCAGGCCAAACAGGCGCCAATAGCGTGGCCAGTCCAACCAAAGCATCGGGCCCCAACTGGATCTCGATGCCGCCTACCACTTCCCCAACAAGGTATTTTCCCAAAATGTCGACTATCCTTGCAGGCGGTTTGGTGTCGGGTCCGTTAGCAGGCGGTGATGCGGGCGCCAATACCGAGGCATTGAGTTCCGTTTCAAGAACGTTGAACTTTCGCTTAACGGTGAGGGACAATGCACCTTATAGTTCTACGGCGCCTGTATCGGTAGGGCAAACCCAGTTTGCAGATATGACGGTGACCGTCACCAATACCTCCGGGCCATTTGCAGTAACGGCGCCCAATACGGCGGTATCATGGGCCGGTAATTCATCGCAAAATATTACATGGAGTGTAGCGAATACCACCGCTGCTCCTGTTAGCTGCGCCAATGTAAAAATATCCATCTCTACAGATGGTGGCAGCACCTTCAGCACCCTGGTGGCCAGCACGCCGAACGACGGCAGCGAGGTGGTAACCATTCCCAATACCCCCTCTACAACAGCAAGAATAAAAATAGAAGCGGTAGGAAATATTTTCTTTGATATTTCGAATACCAATTTCACGATCACAACCGGAACTGGCTGTGCTTCACCTTCCGGCCTGACCGTTTCCGCTATTACCACTACATCGGCTACAACTGGCTGGACGGCGGTAAGCGGCGCGGTATCGTATGACGTGGATTATAAAGCCGCTTCATCCTCCACCTGGATCAATGCCGCCACGGGAACAACGGCCACTTCAGTAAGCTTAACAGGTCTTACCGCAGGCACTACGTACGATTACCGGGTGAGAACCAATTGCGCCAGCGGCAGCAGTTCTTACTCAACCGCACAATTCACCACTACACCTGTAGTAACCTGTACAGTGCCCACCGGTTTAACTACTTCGGCCATAACAGCAGCAAGCGCCACTGTGGGCTGGTCGGCCGTAAGCGGGGCCCTGAGTTATGATGTGGATTATAAAGCCAATTCATCTTCTACATGGATCAACGCCGCCACCGGAACAACTTCCACTTCTGTTGGTTTGAGTGGATTGACTTCCGCCACCTTATACGACTGGAGGGTAAGAACTAATTGTTCAGCCGGCAGCGGTTCTTATGCATCCGCACAGTTCACTACCACATCAACAACCTGCGCAAGTGCATTGGATAATTCAACCAACGGAACCATTTCCGGTGCAGCCACCATTCCGTTCAATACCAATGTAACGGGGCTGATTAGCCCGACCGGTGATATAGATCATTACCGTTTTGTGATCACTACCGGTGGTACTGCTACTGTTACATTGACCAACCTGCCATTCGATTACGACCTGAGAATATTGAACAGCTCAGGTACGCAGATCGCTATTTCACAGGCAGGCGGCACCACCAGTGAAAGTATCAGCAGAACCTATACTGCAGGCACCTATTATGCACGGGTGTATGGCTGGAACGGCGCCAATAGTGCCACTTCATGTTATACATTACGGGTACAATTGGGTACAGCCAGCCGAGGCGCCGATTTTGTAACCAGCGATGTACAGAAAGTATCTGTATTCCCGAACCCGGCCAGGAATATAGTGAACATAAACCTTACAGGTTTAACAGGAAGATCGGAGGTGAGCATGTTCGATGTAAATGGCCGTGCGGTTATGCAACGCGTATTGAGTGCGGTTAACTCGCAACTTGATATTTCTGCATTGCCTGCAGGCGTTTATATGATCAGAATTAAAAACGGTGGGAAGGAAGTGAATATGACGAAGCTATTTAAACAATAAGACAGGTCGCAATATTAAAGAAGCCGTCCCGGTTGACCGGGATGGCTTCTTTACATAACCGGGACATTAGCTATAATCGTAGTGCCTTTACCGGGTGCAGACTGTATGTGCACGGCGCCCTTCAGTGATTCAGCCCTTGCCACCATATTTTTCAATCCATTCGAAGATGTTTCCATAGCGCAATCGAAGCCAATGCCATTATCGGAAATGCGTAGCTGCAGCTGGTCCACTTCTTTACAGATCGTTACCTCCACTTTGCCGGCCTGGGAATATTTTGCCGCATTGTTGATCGCTTCTTTAAAGATCAGGAAAAAATCGCGCCGCTGCTGCATATTCAGGCTTTGGGAAAGCACCGGTTCCTCTGTAATGAAAATGGTCTCTATATTCTTAGGCTCCAGGGTATGGCTGGCATATTCCCGCATACGAACCAGCATATTCTCCAGTTTATCGTTATCGGGTTTTATGGCCCACACAATATCGCTCATTCCCTGTTGCATTTGCGAAGACTGCTCGGTTATCTTCTGCAGAAACGAAAATGCTTTTTGCTGATCTTTCTCCAGGTTGTTCTTTGATACCTCCGACAATATTTTTATACTGGTAAGGGTAGAACCGATCTCATCGTGCAGGTCTTTGGCAATATCATTTCTTACGCTTAACAGCTGGTTTTGCTGTTCCAGCCTTTTCTTCAACTTATATCTATTGAAGAGTATTACGGCAAACAATACCAGCATTACCGCTGCCCCCACAAGCACCCGCTGCAACAATTTCTGATCTTTCAATTCCTTTTCTTTCAACTGCTTCTCCTGTTCTGATAACTTAAGCAGTTGTTCATTGTTTTTGGCTATCAGCAATTGCTTTTCCAACTCCTGGTCCTGTTGTTTTATTTTACTGTCCTGCAACTCCCGTTGTTGTGAAAGCAGGGTTATTTCATTTTCCTTTTGTTTTGCCAGCAGTGTATTTCCCGAAATGATGGCCTTTTGCTTTTCAATTGCCAGTTGTCTTATCTTCTGTTCAGTATTTAACCGCGCTATTTCGTAATCCTTTTTCTCGGTTTCATACCGTGTTTCTATCTCAGCAATATCGGCCCGGGTTTTTACTGAAATAAGGCTGTCGCGGTATACGATATATTTCTTGTAGTTTTCATAGGCGTTGTAGAAGTCATTTTTATCCTTGTAGTAGATTGCTTTATGCAGGTAAATATCCCTGAGGTTCTCTTTGTTATTCAACTGTACCGACAGGTCATATGCTTTCTTAAAATAATCAAGGGCCGTTGCTGAATCATTTATCGCCTTTGACAATATTGCCGCGGCAATATACCGGCGGGAAAGCGTACCAAGTTCATTTATCTCAAGCAAAATTGCGATCGCTTTCTTCTCATATTCCAGCGCCTCTTTGTTCTTCTTTTGCCGGTTCAGCAAAAGCGCCATACTTATAAAGCTGTTTGAGATCCTTAGTTTAACGCCGCTTTTTTCAGCGTATTTTAGTCCCAGCTGCTGGTATCTGATCGCCTGGTCAAGCGAATCGAAACCCAGGTACAACTGGGAAATATTGTTGCACGAAATAGAAAGGCCGTTCACATCGCCGATACTTTCCCGCAATGCCATCGCCTGCTTTGCATACGCCATTGCCTCTTTTCGATTATCCAGCTGGTTGTATACGGTTGAAAGATTACTTACTGTTTGCGCAAGTCCCTGCGGGTCTTTATTCTTTTCATATACCCTGATGGCTTTTAAATACCAATCTACCTGTTTATCCAAATGCCCCTGGGCCCCATACGTAAAGCCGATATCATTAAATGTTACGGCGGTATAGGATGATTGATCTTTGGCAAACCGGAGCGCTAAAGCCTTATTAAAAAACCGGTGCGCCTCTTCGTACTTTTCGTCCTCCAGGTAATACTGACCTAACTGGTAATGGGCAAGCGCCAGCAGGAGACTGTCTCTTAACCTGGTAGCGATCATTAACGCGGTGGAATCATGATATACCAGCGATCTGGTTTCATTTTTCCGGTAAGCGATATCGGCCATTTTTAAATGAGCATATGCCTGTCCCCGTAACATTCGTTTTTCGTTGCTGGCATGTAAAGCAAGGGTAACGAACTGACGGGCAGAATCGAGCAGGGATACCGCTGCCAGATCATCGGCCCGGTTAAGCCAGGACCAGATCTTTACCGAATCAATGGTGGACCCGGCCGGCTGGCTGTAAGCAGCGCCGGAAGCGAAAAGCAGGAAGAACAGTAAAGCAATTTTACCGCAGGAAAGCAGCAGTTTTGGAAAGATGGTCATAAGGTTAAAAATCAATGAAATTTACAATTTTATCCCTTACCGCAATGCATTGGTAAAAATACCTGTCATTTCCTTACAGAAAAATCATGGCTTTAGCCAATAACCTCACCCACGGCAATTCTATTTATCTTAGTATCAATAAAAAAAATCAAAGTTTTATGCAAAACAACTATTTCATAAAATACATGGCGCTGCTCCTGCCGTTACTGGCAGGCACCTCCCTGATGGCGCAGCAAAAGGAGATCACAAAAGAAAAATGGCACTGGGATAATAAGTTGAAACAGGATACCACTGCGGGCTATGTGCAGGTATTAAAGGTAGACAACATGCTGTATATCTCCGGTGCTGTTAGTACGGAAGTGACCCCGGAAGGAATAACGCAGGTTTATCGTTCCCTGGAACGGTCGTTAAAAAGTTTTGGCGCCGGTTTCCAGCATGTTGTAAAGGAAAACCTGTACACCACAGATATTGAGGCAATGAAGAAGTACAATAGTGCGCGCAAAGCATTTTACAAGGGTGATTTTCCTGCAGCCACCTGGATACAGGTGGTGAGATTATATATGCCCGAAGCCAAATTAGAGGTAGAACTGGTAGCCCATCTTCCAAAAAGCGGTTAGTATAACCACCAACCGTAAAATGTACCAGTATTACCGAAATCGGGATGATTGGGCAGCCTCTTTTTTGTTGCAATTTTACTTCAACAAATCAAATGCTATATGAATCCTTCAATCAGGCCGTTTACAATCAATGTACCGCAACAGGAGATCGATGATCTGAAAACAAGATTAGCCTTATCGCGTTTTCCGCCGCAAAAGTCAGCCGGCTGGGAAAGGGGAGTGCCCGTTAATTACCTGCAAAAAGTAGCGCACTACTGGCAAACCGGTTTCGACTGGAAAAAACAGGAAGCATACCTTAACAGCTTCCCCCAATACATGGCCGAAATACATGGCCAGCCTGTACATTTTGTACATATCAAAAGCCCTGATGCCAACGCCATTCCGCTGTTGATGATCCATGGTTATCCCAGCTCGTTTGTTGAATTTTTACAACTGGCCGAAATGCTTGCTGCACCTGAGTCGCATGGTATGCCAGCAGGTCTTTCCTATAACCTGATCATTCCTTCTGTTCCCGGATTTGGATTTTCGATTCCCTCTCATCACGAAAACTGGGATCTGATCAAAATTGCCGCCTTGTTTGCAGAGCTTATGACAGCATTGGGTTATGAGCGATTTGCGGTGCATGGAACAGATATGGGCGCCGGCATTACCGGTATGTTGTCTGCCATTGCCGCCCACCGCCTGATTGGCACACATGTGAATACCGATTTCACTTCAATTACCGGTATGGGCATGTTGCCCGCAGATACCAGTGCTTTTTCGGAAGAAGAAAAAGATATTATTGCCGGTTTTAGAAATTACGAAAAGAATGAAACCGCCTATTTAAAAATATTGTCCACAAAACCGCAGACACTTGCGTATGGGCTTAATGATAGTCCGGCCGCTTTGCTCGGTTGGATCATGGAAAAGTTCAGTGCCTGGACAAATGCCTCAAAAGCATTACCTGAAGATGCTATAGCGTTGGATCTCATTCTTACAAATATTTCCCTTTATTGGTTTAATAAGCTGGGGGCATCAACCGCCAATACCCTGTATGATTCAATGAATATGTCGTTCGATTGGGGAGCGCAAAGCCGGCAACCGGGTGAACAATCGTGGCAGCCGCCCAAAGTTCCATCGGCTATGGCCGCATTTGGCGGAAATGGCGCGCTTTTAAAGAAGCTGCTTGGCCCAATGGGCAACCCCGACAAATGGAGCGCTTATGATGAAGCGTTACATTTTCCGGCGATGGAATGCCCGTTGGTGCTGGCAAAAGATCTCCATGCTTTTTGGGGGAGCGTTGTGGGAAAATGATGTAACCGCAAGACCTCAGAGCGGCATGATCGAAATAGTTGTGTAAGGGTGTATCAGGTTTGATACGCCCTTTTTGCATGCTGTATGTAACATTTGCAGCCCTGTTTTGAAACATCAGGCGCCCTGTTTAAGGCCGGAAGACAATAGTTTTACAGCAGCATAATATTGCTTACGGCTGTTATGTCTCATCCTAAATATTATCCTTTAAATATGGTGGTGCAGGGACACTGTAAAGTTTTCGGTTGATTACATAACAGTGCTCTTTTGCACAGTAACGGGCCTATTTCCATAGCGCCCGTTCTTTTTATTGAAATGAGTGTTGATAAGAGGTCGAACGCTGTGTCAGGTAAATACCATAATTTATGAACGATGCTTTGAATAAAGTATTTATGTGGGACTTTAATTAATGACGGAATCTTTCTAACTTGACCTGTTAAACGCCTCAGGTCATCTATGAAAATGTATATAATTGTAAAGAACAATATTCCCGACAAACTCGTTCCCGTAATAACCGCACACGCATCCCTTGCCTGTTTTAGAAAATTTGAGCATAATGAGCGAATGCAAACATGGATCAACTCCATTTTCAAAAAAGTGGTTTGTGTAGTAACGGAAGCTGAATTCAATTTGCTTAAAGAGGAACCGGATCATGTGTTACTTACTGAATCAGCGTTGGAGAACAGTGAGGTATGTTTGGCTTTTTGTCCCAGAGAAGAATTCCCTAAAAAATTTAAATTCCTTAAAATGTGGGTGCCACAAAATATCTGAAACATTGAATGCATGGAAATCATTTGTAACACACACTACTACACGATTATTGAACCCCTACCAGGAAAGATCCGTTTTCATGAAATTAGCCGTTATCTGTTAGGATAATATAAAAACAAAAAGCCCCTTACGGGGCTTTTATATCGGCAACAAAAAATGTTTAATACCTGTTTTTGTTGTAACCATTGTAACCGCCACGGTTATTATCCCGTGAAGACCTGTCTTCTTTCGGTTTGGCAACAGATACACTGATTGCCCTGTTCTCAACGGTTGCGCCATCTAATTCAGCGATCGCTTTTTTAGAAGCTGCTTCGTCAGACATTTCAACAAAACCGAAACCCCTTGATCTGCCGGTTTCTCTGTCAGTAATAACCTTTGCAGAGGTAACTTCTCCATAAGGAGCAAAAAATTCTTTTAAGTCTTCATCCTGTACGTTGAAGCTTAAGTTTGATACATAAATGTTCATTCCGTGAAATTATATTATGAGTAATTTCTGAGGAAGGCAAAAAGTAAGGAACTAACTATAATGCAGATTTTCTTAGCAATGTAATTAATGAATACTAATGCGAGGCTCAAAATAACTGCATGAAGATAGGCTTAATATTTTACATTCCCGCAAAAATCCTGAAATTGTGGCTCAACGGCTTAAAAATCCGCTGTCAGATCAGTTCAAAAGGTCGTCGATCGGGATCAGCTCCAGGTAATGCCTGATCGAGTTCGTATTGGGTAACACCCGGTATTCCTCAATACTTTTATCGTCAGTATTACAGTAGGCCTCAACGTAGTAATCATTTATCTGAAAAAGGAAAATAATAAGGCCGGGAGAAGTTCTGGTAGCGAGGGCCACGGCATTATTCATAACGACACGCTTTTTTTCCGCTTCATTCAATACAATAAACTCAGAAAGCTTCATAACGTTAATTTTTTTACTGTTAACTAATAAAGACTTACCTAAAACTTTAAACTTGACTGAAAAACGAAAATCAAAAACTGGTGCAATAACTAAAGAAATCGTTAAAACTGTGGTAACTATCTGTCAGTGAGGCTGTAAGAAAGTGAATTAGATGTTACCGGGAAAGAGACAGGACAAATATAAGAACTACATTTTAAAAATCAAGCCCTGCGCAAACCTAAACATTCCTTCCTGCAAAATACAGGCCTCATCCATCAGGAAATGGCATGAAACAGCTGTAATACCGGGCATGCAAACAGGCAGGAAGGACCTGGTTCGGCGGTGATCGGGCAGGGGGCTGGCCGGTTTACCGGTTAATAAGTTCAAAACCCGAAAATACCCTCCGTTCGTGCGGCGATCCCTTAAAATGCAAACCTGGCCGCGGACTTCTGTCCCATTGGGGTAAAAAACCGATATCGGGTTTGATTTCAGGAGCCATTTGCTGCCAGGCGGTTCCTTTATATTTATAAAACACTTCACAGGTGAGGCCGGGTTTAATTAAGAGTTTCAATTGCACCGCGCCCGTGCCGCTTACATTTTGGGTACGCAATTATTCACTGCAAACAACAATTGATAGTGGCCTGCTATTGTCTTTATCATGCTGTTTTAACCAGGTAGAATATTAAGCAAATACTGATTAAAAAAATAAACCCGGCAAGTAAATTTATCAATAGGGAAGAGTTCTTATAGTTACTTATGGCAATTTCTTTTTCCGTTTTTTTATAACGTATAAATGCCAGCAGTGTGGTAATAGCCCCCACCGCTACCAGCAAAATACCTATAACAGAGGAGTATCCTTTTGACTGAATTACATCCGGTTTGCCAATTAATAATGAGAGCTGTTTCACAAACAGTGAAAACTTCATTACAACAAAACCGAAGGCCATAATTCCGATACTTGTTCTTATCCAGGCCAGAAAAGTTCTTTCATTGGCTAAATGATCACTGGTGTTCTTTTTAATATTCCCTTCCATAAATCTTTTTATGGAATTTAAGTGATATTTTGATAGCTAATGTTTTGGTAAGTAACTTTTTTGCCAATTCGGGTATTCCCAAAACTTTGATGAACACCAGTTTCCTTTTCTTTAAGCGTATCGCCAATAGCCCGCATCTTTGCGGTCGTTTCCTTTACGCTCAATTCTGACAAATATATTCTGCATCGTGATTTTCACCGGCATCTTCAATGCAGGCCTGTTGTGCGTTTTTGATCATATAAACTATTCTGCCAAGAATTGGCCGGAGGTAAGTTGATTGGTAAACATCTAGTTTTTTGAACCCGTTTTCCCCTTCATATGAAAGATAAGAGGTGTTGAAATTATCTATCATCTCTTTATCGAGAAATTCAATAAAAATAAAATCTGTCTCAAATTGATGAACAATGGTAATATACGCAGAGTAGTAAAGTTCCTGATGCCTGAAAAAAACCTTAAGTACATGCCCCATTGATACTGATTTTTTATGTGTTATGGTATCAATATCTGCCGTTCCGGTTTTACCCAAATGCTAAGGTCCCTACAAAATATTAAAAGGCTGTTAGAAGCAAATTAGAATCTGCCTATAATGTTGTTAGGTTCACGATCTTTTCCATCAAACAACTATTTTATGCTATTGGGGTATAATTATAATGTCATTCTAACATTAGCTTAACGCCTCCCAAGGATACGGATCGTAAGTTGCGGATATGGATAAAAGGTTATTTATAGTTTCCAGCAGATTACCCATTACGATAGATGAGGAAAACGGCGTACAGCCTGCATCGGGCGGGCTCGTAACTGCGATCAATGGATACGTGCGCAACAGCAATCAACAGCAGTTCTCCACAGTTTACTGGGCCGGGGTGCCCGGTTGTTCAAAAAATACATGGTCTGAAAAAGCAGAAAATAACATCGATCCGAATTTTACCTATTTACCGGTTTTCATTAAGCCCGCTCAATACAGTGGTTATTATAACGGACACGCCAATTCCCTGTTATGGCCATTATTTCATTACTTCCCTTCCTATGCCGAATATAATGCTGACTATTATGAGCAGTATTGCCAGGTAAATGCGCAATTCGCTCATACATTGTTAAAACATTTACTTCCCGGCGATACGGTATGGATCCATGATTACCATTTACTTGCCTTGCCGCAATTGTTGCGGAATGAAATGCCTGAGCTTACTATCGGGTTCTTTTTACATATACCGTTCCCTTCCTACGAAATTTTCAGGTTGCTGCCCCGCAACTGGCAACAGGAACATTTAAAGGGATTGTTAGGAGCTGACATGATAGGTTTTCATACGATCGATTATGCATCGCATTTTTTGCAGAGCATTCAAATGAGTCTTGGCCTGGATAATGACCGTAATATCATTTTGTATCAAAACCGGTTGATCAAAGTAGACGTATTTCCCATCAGCGTCGACTATGATCACTTCAATCAGTATTATGATAACCCGCAAGCCGTTTCAATACGTGAGTCGCTGGAACAAAAAAAGGGTAATAAAAAGATCATCTTCTCGGTAGACCGGCTCGATTATACAAAGGGAGTGAATAACCGGCTGAAAGCCTTTGAATATTTTCTGGCAAACAATCCCCAATACCATGAAAAGGTAATTTTCATACTTGCCGTTGTGCCATCGAGAGACAATATCGCCAAATACAAAGAACGCAAACAGATCATTGACCAAACTATAAGTCAGATCAACAGCAGCCTTGGCAACATACATTGGCAGCCTGTTATTTATCAGTACCACGCTTTACCGTTTGACGAGCTGATAGCTTTATACACGGGCTGCGACCTGGCCTTGATCACTCCGCTTCGTGACGGAATGAACCTGGTAGCGAAAGAATTTGTGGCCAGCCGGAAAGACAAAAAAGGTGTACTCGTGCTCAGCGAAATGGCTGGTGCTGCCAGAGAATTGTCCGATGCAATCATAATTAATCCCAATGACATCAGTGAAATGGCAAATGCCATTAAAGCCGGGCTGGAAATGCCTGAGGATGAACAGGCCATTCGCCTGGAGGCCATGCAAAGCCGCATTGCCGGTTATGATGTAAAAATATGGGCGGAAGATTTTCTGGGTGAATTACGGAACATCAGGAAGAAACAACAGGACTTCCAGGTAAAATTCCTTGATGAGTATTCAAAAATACATTTGCTGGAAGCCTACCGGGCAGCCGATAAAAGACTATTGCTGCTTGATTATGACGGCACACTTAAATCCTTTGTATCCAACCCGGCCGATGCCGTGCCCGGTAAGGAACTGCTGCAACTTCTCAAGGAACTGAACGAAAATAAAAATACGGTTTGCCTTATCAGTGGCAGAAACAGCGACTGGCTCGAAAAGTATTTTGGCGATTGCAACATTCACATGGTGGCGGAACATGGCGCCCGGTTCAAATACCCGGATCAGCCCTGGACAAACGAAGTGATGATGCAAAATGACTGGAAGGAACCCATACAGCAGATCATGCAGGTGTATGTTCGCCGTTGTCCCCATAGTTTCATTGAAGAAAAAGAATTTTCAATTGTATGGCACTATCGCAATGCCAGTCTCGAACAGGGTAAGTTGCGGGCCGCGGAATTGCTGGGTGAGTTGAATGATTATGCTTATAAGCGGCATCTTCAGGTATCGATGGGCAACAAGATCGTAGAAGTAAAAACTAATGGTGCCGATAAAGGTGTAGCCATTAAAAAGATCCTGAACAACAACGATTTCGATTTCATACTGGCTGTAGGGGATGATTATACCGACGAAGATATGTTTAAAGCGCTGTTGGAAGTAAAGAACAGCTATACTATTAAAGTAGGCAATGAAGCTTCTTACGCCCGTTATAATCTTTTCACCCCGCAGATGGTAATATCACTGCTCGAAAACATGAATTACATAAATGAAATGAACCTCCTACAGGAAAAACATCTGGGTTAGTAAGTATTTCTGTACAACCTGGTTCTAAAATTGGAAAATCAATGATCAAAAAAAACGGATTAAGAACGTTGTTGCCATCCATAATCAGGGGTCGCATCCCCGATGGATTTCCCTGTAACCTGCAACCTGAAGCCTGTAACCTGCAGAGCGCATTTCTAATTTACTTCTAATTGTACATTAATTACAGTTTAGTTAAGGCCGGTTAAATTCATGCATCAAATATCAATTGTCATGAAAGTAAAAAAGTCAGTTTATATATTATTGTTTACAATAATTGCCAT
>CBIHPC010000042.1:0-36357 GCA_966211305.1 uncultured Niastella sp. | reverse complement strand
TCGCAGGGATAATCATTTTGCCATCCAGCTTTATGTTGCCCAAAGAAATTGTTACATCGTTGTTATATGTAAAATCCATAAAAAGTTAATAACCGGTACGTTTCTTTAAAGATTTAATCATCACCAAAGATCCTTTACCGTAACCTGACATTGAGGGCTCCGGCTTTTTTATATCATCCAGGTTGTGAAATAATGTCTGTGAAAAGGAAAGCGCTTCTGAAAATTTCCCTGTGCCCAAGGCTACTTCAATGCCGTAAATATTCTCACCCACAGGCAATAATTCACGAATAGCTTCTACCTCTGACTGAAATACAAAAGGATATCTCTCGTACCAATCTTCATATTCCGCTACATGTTCATTAAAAGGCAATGTTTTTAACTTATACTTATTTTTAGGAATAGTAAACTGGTATAGAATTGTTCAGAAAATAAGGGTCCAGGGCTTTCTAAAAAGCAAATTCCTCTTCCTGCATTTCGAGTCTGTTTTCTACACTGGTAACACCGGGAGCCGACCATGCAGCATTTTCCGCATCTTCCCTTTCTGCAAATGAGCGAACTTTCCCTGTAAGTATTACCCTGCTATCTATGATCTCAACAGCAATCTTTCCCGCATCAATTGTAGCGCACCGCTGAAAAGCGGCAGTTATTTTTTGCTTTACATTTGCCGCCGTTATTGCCGGTTTTATGGTTATATAGTTATTAATCCAGCGTACGCCGGCCAGCTTTTCAACCGCGTTTCTGGCAGCATTACGCTGATAATCCCATTCTACTTCACCATCCAGAGATACAACACCATCTTCTACCTTTATTTTAATTTTTTCATCCGGTACCGATGTATTCCATCTCAAGACATTTAAAACTGCTTCAGCTATTTCTGTATCCGTTTTACGATAGCCGGGTGAAATACCCACCTGTATATCTTCTGCCACACCTTTTACTCCTGCTACTCTTCTGGCAGCATCCTCCGCAGCCGTTTTCTTATAATATATATCTACAATACCCGACAGGGTGACAATGCCGTTTTTAACCGCTACACCTATTTCAGCAGCATTCAGGAAAGGTTGCCATTTCAGTTCATCTATCACATCCTGTTGAATTTGAATATCGCTTTTCATAATTCTTTTTTTTAGAAGGTTATAAAATAGATAATAATCCACTTTTGTTCAGGAAAACGGATATTCAATTGTTAATTATCAATAGAAAAGAGGATTAAGAAACAAAACTATTGCTAAAGGAAGCGGGCAACAATGACCACTATCAGCCTAAAGGGTGATAACCAAAATCTTTTTATTGCTGTTGTAACAGCATTATTCGATACACACTTTGCATTCACCGGCTTTTGTATGAATACCAGCATGTAACACCTGCCATTGTTTTGAATGATACCGGAATATGGTAACACCTTTTAACTTTTGGCGCCAGGCCATTTTATAAATTTGATCAACGTCTTGAATAGTAGCGTCTTCGGGAAGATTGATTGTTTTGGCAACAGCGTTATCTGTGTATTGCTGAAAAGCCACCTGATGTGCCAGGTGCCATTCGGGATTTATTTCCAGGGCGGTTTTGAAAATATTTTTCACATCAGGTGATAAATCTTTTATATTCCTGACACTCCCCTCTTTCATTACCTGTTCAATGATTTCATCCGTAAACAAATCATGTGAATTTAAATAACTGATAAAATGCTGGTTCAATGAAAACAGGTTTTCGCCGTTTAGTACATGCTCCCGATGGTATGCCAAAGCAAATAACGGTTCAATTGAGGAAGAGGTATCTGCTATAATGGAAATAGTTCCTGTTGGCGCTATACTTAGCAGGGTAGCATTACGAACGGGTTTGTTTGGATAATAAATGCTTTGCTCCCAGTTTTTGAAAACACCCCGCTGTTTTGCCAGATCAATAGAAGCTTCAAAACTCTTTTTCTGTATAAACTGCATTAATTTTCGGGCAAGCCTAACAGCCTCTTCGGTGTCATAGGGAATTTCCAACATTGTTAACATATCTGCCCACCCCATTACTCCCAATCCTATTTTCCTGTTACCCATCACCATTGATTTTATTTCAGGCAAGTGATAGTTATTTACTTCAATGACATTGTCTAAAAACCGGATGGCAATTTTGATCACTCTATCCATATCCAACCAATCAATTTCACGATCATCTTTTTGCGCTTTTACAAATTTTGGCAAATTAATCGAACCCCAGCTGCCGGTTGAAAATTAGAAAAACCAGCAGCGGTGCAGCCATCATACGGTAAATAGTAATACCATTCACAAAATAATAACGGAACTTATTCATGCCTATTTAACATTAAATAGCTAAATACAAATGGAGCGGAACCCAGCAGGGAATCAAACCGGTCAAGCATACCGCCATGACCGGGTAAAATAGTACCGGAATCTTTCAGGTTGAGGCTGCGTTTCATGAGCGATTTAATTAAATCGCCATAGGAGCCAAAAATCACCACAATAAACGCAATGGCTATCCAGTGAATCATGTGTATGTTTTTAAAGAAATAGGAAGCAACATAGGCAACTATAACTGCACCAACCATTCCTCCCAGGCTTCCTTCCCAGGTTTTTTTTGGCGAAATGCGTTCAAATAAAAGATGCCTGCCAAAATATTTCCCAACTAAATAAGCGCAAGTATCGTTTGCCCAGAGAATGAAAAAATACCCAAGAACCATTTCGTAATTATACATCCCCGACGCAACTGGCCAAAATGCGATACCAATAAAAAAGCAAAGTGGAATAGTTATACAAAAGATACCTAAAAAGGTGATCGCCAGGTTTACAAAAGGGTTAGCAACTTTCAAATACAGTTCAAAAACAAAAATACTGAATGCAAAAGGTATATTGATCAATATAGCTTTCCGATCAAGGAAACCTCTTATCATCAGGGTGAGCGAAATGATTATGCATATAGACAATAGCATACCGGCCGTTTTCCTGGGCAAAAGCCCGCCTCTATGAAATAAACGGTAAAACTCCAACAAAGTCAGCACATTAATAGCCAGTATTAACAATATAAAGCTATAAGCGCTTAATCTGATTAAGGCAAAAATTATTACAGCTAATATCAGTCCCGTGATTGCCCGTTGGGCTAAATTATTCAGCGTCATTACACTTACTTTTTGATTACATTCTGGCTATTCAAATTTATCTTCCTGTTGATCGCTATATTATGATGCACATCAATAGCCTCTGTGATGTCCCTCATTCAATTGAATTGTAAAATGGACGTTATTTGGAAAAAATTCTTTTATGGCTAAAAAAAAGAAAATTAAAGAACCGTCAGAAATTCCTCCCCCAGCCAATCCTGAAATAGTGCCTGAAAGTATACCAGAGGAACCTTTATCGCCGGAAGTAGAACCGGAGATAACACCCGAAAAAGATCCAGACGAACCTTCGCCGCCGCCTGAATGGCCAAAAACAGAATAAAAATCCCGGACGAAAAAATAATTGAACGGGAAAGCAATGAAACCAAACATGGTCACTATGGTGATATCCGGATTCACTGGGTTTAAAGGGTGCGTAGGTGGGTTAGTAAGTCCGTGGTAAAATCTCTGAGCTTAATTGTAATGGGGTTTGCCTGGCTCAGGAAAGAGCTATTTTGCCTCACGGCTGGCTACGGCGGTAGAAGCAGATTATGTAAACAGTGATCGCATAAGATAAAAGATGATTACCCAGGAACGTAATCACCAAATGAAAAACAATTGGTGTATAATAAAATGCTTGCACTAATGAAACTGGCTGTAAAACAAAAAATGACATCGCGCTGGATGGAACTTTTTACAAACATTTGATCAGGAAAAAATTTAGTGCGTATAAAATGACAAAAGAACAAATTGATAAGTTGATTTCGGCAGGAGAATTTCCGGAACATAATGGCCGGCCGGAACTAGTAGAAACACATATTTCCTGGGTGATATTATGTGACTGGTTTGTATTTAAAATTAAAAAGCCGGTCTACTATTCATTTCTTGATTTTTCCACTTTAGAAAAACGCAAATATTATTGCGAGAGAGAGATCGAACTCAACAAAAGGCTTACTGATCACATATATCTTGATGTGCAGCCTGTTACAGAAATATCGGATCAGTTCTTCATTGATAAAAAAGAAGGCAAAATAATAGATTATGCAGTTCGTATGCGAAAGCAAGACAGGAATCTGCAAATGGATGTGCTTTTATCGAATAACAAAGTTACCCATTCAGACATACGCAATCTGGCAAAGAAAATAGCTGATTTCCACAAAAAAACAACTATCATTTATCAAAAAGACCTGTTGGATATTCAAAAGAAATTTAATGACCTGGGAGAAGAGAAATTGTTTTTGCAGCAATATTTGAATGAAGAAAGTAGCAAAATAATTATTAACGCACTTGACGCGTCCGAAGTCTTTATGCAAAATAACACGGCTTTACTGGCCAACAGGCTTAATGCCGGTTTTTTTAGGGATTGCCATGGAGATTTACACTCCAGGAATATTTTTTTGTTGCCCGATCCCCAACCCTTTGACTGTATAGAATTTAATGATGATTACCGGCAAATCGATATACTGAATGAAATTGCATTTCTATGTATGGACCTGGACGCTTTCGAAAGGCAGGATTTATCGGATCTGTTCTTCAAATATTATAATGACTTTTTTCCTTCCGTGGAGACAAATGAAGATTATCAGCTTTTTGTTTATTATAAAAGTTACCGTGCCAATGTGAGAGCAAAAGTAAATATTCTCAGGGCTAGTAGTGCCGGCAATGAAATGGCAAGAATTATATACCTGGACGAAGTGAATAAATACCTTAGGTTAATGGACCAGTATATTAAACTGTTGACGAAATAGCAGTTTATTCCTGGTTGCTTCTAGGACATGGGCAGTATAATTCAGACTGACTACGTAAATGATCTTAAGGGTTGGCGATTTTATGGAATTCCGAGCTCCGGATCACCATTCCTCCTTTGGAAGTGAATTGTTGCAGACAGGTTTTAAAATAGCCGGCATCCAGGGCCCGTGTACCATCTTCAATAATACAGGTTCTGAATCCTTCCTGCAGGCTGTCCATCGCCGTTGCATAAACGCATACATCACCGGCAAGCCCCACGAGATATAAAACATCTACGTTTTTTTCACGCAAGTAACCGGCCAGTCCTGTACTTTGGCGGTGGTCATTATCAAAAAAACCACTGTAACTGTCTATTTCAGAGTGAGTTCCTTTTCTGAAAATTGCCTGTACTGGTTTGGTATTCAATAAAGAGGGAAAATTGGCGCCGGGCGTACCCTGCACACAATGATCGGGCCACAGTGTTTGATCAATTCCATTAATATTTATACATTCAAAAGGTTTCCTGCCGGTATGGTTCGAAGCAAAACTTGTATGATCTGCCTCGTGCCAGTCCTGCGTAGCTGCGATCACTTCAAAATAAGCAAGCAACCGGTTTACAACAGGAATGATGGCATCTCCTTCGGGTACCGCCAGCGCTCCGCCGGGTAAAAAATCGTTTTGAATATCTATCAGCAGAAGCGATTCCATATTCTTTAATTAAATTAAACATTGATATTGCTTATCTACATTTCTACTACATCCGGCATTATGATGTGCATCAGGGTTCTCATTTAATTTTAATCCCTAAAATGCAACAAAGAACGAATTTGTAAGGTCAGGTTTATTATAGCTTAGTTCCGACTTTAAATCCATATGGTATATGCCCCTGTTTGAAGCATTTAAAATGGCATGAGCTGCCGCGGTGTCCCATTCCATAGTTCGCCCTAACCGGGGATAAATATCCGCCCTGCTTTCCAAAAGCAACATAAATTTTAGTGAGCTGCCCAATGTTGTAAGCCTAACATTGGAAAACTGTTTGATGAATTCTTTTGTTTCAGCCGACAAGTGCGATCTGGATACAACAACGGTTATTCCTTCTTTATTAAACATGTCCTGGAACCGGCGCCTTTCTTTTAATGGTGCAAATTCAATTTGATTGCCATTTTCAAACTTAGACACACCGGTTTCTTCACAACCTAAAAACAGAGCATCCTTACAGGGCGCATAAATCACACCTGCTACCGGTTTATTTTTTGATACTAATGCAATATTTATAGTAAACTCACCATTTTTATTTATGAATTCTTTGGTACCATCGAGCGGATCTATCAGCCAGAAATATTCCCAGTTGCACCTTTCCCGGAAATCGATATGCATTCCTTCTTCCGACAAAACAGGCAGACCTGTTGCTTCAAGATATCGAGTAATAACCGCATGGGAAAGCCTGTCTGCTGTTGTTACCGGCATTTCACCTGGTTTCATTTCTGTTCTATATTCCGCCGATTTATAAACGTCTATGGTTGCTTTGCCAGCCTCCAGTACTGCATATTTTGCTGTTTCAAGTAAATGTGAAATAACTTTCAATTTTTAAATTTTGTACAAACAGATAATTTATAATTATTCTGAATAACATTCAATGAGGATGGTCAAGAGGTTAAATGATGCTGATCACTGAGAAAATGATTTTTATATTGAATTACATGATACCTGTCATTGTATGCGATTGCCATAATTTGCTAATTTGATCGTTTATAAAACTGCAAAAATCGAAATATGCTTTCGTTTACAATTACAGGAAATTATACTGATCTGTATGAGATCGCAATGGGCGAAGTGTATTTCCGGGAAGGCCGGGAATCTTCGCCGGCCTGCTTTGATTATTTTTTCCGAAAAATACCAAATAAAGGCGGTTATGTTCTGTTTGCAGGATTAAACGATCTGTTACATATTTTGGAAGACTTGCATTTCACCGACGATGACATTGCATTTCTCAGTAAACTTAATTTTAACCCTTCGTATATAGATAATCTCAAAAAATTTCAATTCCGTGGTAATGTGTATTCTGTTATGGAGGGAGAAACGGTTTTTCCGAACTGTCCTGTACTTCGCATTGAAGGTTCACTGTTTGAAGCACAATTGGTAGAAAGCCTGGTGCTTAACATTTTGAATTTTGAATCGCTAATAGCCACGAAAGCGTCGCGCATGCGCTATGCAGCCGGCAATCGTATATTAAGTGATTTCGGACTTCGTCGTGCACACGGGCCTGGTAGTATTCTCGCCGCAAGGGCCGCCATGGTGGGCGGCTTCAATAGTACCAGCAATGTATATGCTGCAGAACGATACGGCCTGGAGGCGGCAGGCACCATGGCTCATTCCTATATTGAAAGCTACGATTCAGAACTGGAAGCGTTCCGTGCATTCGCCCGGTGCCGGCCTTCAAATTGCATTTTCCTGGTAGACACTTATGATACCATTTATAGTGGCGTTCCTAATGCTATAACCGTAGCAAAAGAAATGGAAAAAACAGGTTATCAGGCCGCCGGCATTAGGCTCGACAGTGGCGATTTGGCATGGCTTGCCAAAAAATCACGCACAATGCTCAACAAAGCCGGCCTATCGTACATGAAAATTGTTGTTTCAAACCAACTGGATGAATTTGTAATTAAAAGCCTGTTAGAACAACAAGCTCCTATAGATATTTTTGGTGTAGGTACGCGGTTGGTAACCGGTCAGCCGGATGCAGCGCTTGACGGCGTTTATAAACTTTCAATGGCTGAAGGAAAGCCCCGGCTTAAACTATCTGAAAACGTTGAAAAAATGACTATGCCGGGTATAAAACAGATATTTCGTACAATTGATTCAAATGGTCAATTTGCCGGCGCAGATATCATCATATTGTCGGAAGAGCAACCACCTGCTATCATGTACCATCCATTTGAAGCAGGCAAGTCCCTTCAGATTGAACATTATAAACAGGAACCATTGCTGCAAAAAGTAATGGAAAATGGAATACTAACATCACAGGTTCCCTCATTGCATGATATTGCCTGTTATGCCAGCCTGCGGTTAGAACGTTTGCCCGAAGAATATAAACGATTCGAGAATCCACATATATACAAAGTAGGCATAAGTAAAAATCTGCTAAACCTGAGGGATCAGTTGAAGAACAGACATAAAATACAGAGAACAAATGAGGTTGTTACCCAATGAATACCGGCATTCTTGATTATTTATCATTCCTTACCTGATCATTTGCTGAAATTTATTTTCATCAATGATCTTCAGCCGGCCTTCTTTACGGGCTTCTGTAAGTTTTGAACCCGGATTTTTACCCGCCACCAAATAGTTAACTTTGGATGATATATTGTCAACAGTTCTTCCACCAAACTGCTCAACGGCATCTCTTGCTTTTTCACGCGTATATTTTTTCAACACACCCGTAAACGCAAATGTGAGACCGGATAATTTGGCCTTGCTTCTGCTTTGTTTATTGCACACGTTAACGCCGGCTTTCTTTAATTCCCGGATCATTTTTACATTTTCCCGCCGTTTAAAAAAAGAATATATACTTACCGCTACTTTTTCACCAATATCTGGCAACGCTTCCAATTCTTCCTTTTTCATATTGCCAATATCAGTTATACAAGCGATTGCATTTGCCAGGGTATGAGCGGTCCGTTCGCCAACATACTGAATTCCGAGACTATTGATCAAACGCCACAAAGAACGGCTTTTAGACACTTGCACAGCATTCAGCAGATTGCTGGCAGATTGATCTCCGAAACCGGCAATGGCTTTAATCCTGTGAAGATTCAGATGATAAATGTCTGGGATACTTCGAATAAGATCAGCGTTGAATAGGCGATTAACGGTCTTCACGCCAAATCCGGCTATATCCATTCCATGTTTGGAGGCAAAATGTTGAATACGTCGCTTAACCTGGGCCGGGCAATTTACATTTATACATCGCCAAACGCTTTCTCCTTCCTGTCTTATTATCCTGGCATGGCATGATGGACATTTATTGGGGAATTTAATTGGCTGGGATTTACCAGACCGGCTTTCCTTAACAGGCTTTACTATATAAGGGATAACATCACCAGCCCTTTGCACTATGACAGTATCTTGCAATCGAATGTCTTTATCATGGATAAAGTCTTCATTATGCAAAGAAGCTGAAGTAATAGTAACGCCACCTACATAAACCGGTTCAAGCACGGCCACCGGTGTTATGGCGCCGGTTCTGCCCACCTGAAAATCGATACCGGTGAGCGCTGTTGTGGCCTGCCTCGCCGCAAATTTAATGGCTATTGCCCATCGGGGATGGTGTGCAGTAAAACCAAGTTTTTTATATTCAGCAAATTCATTTACTTTAATAACCAACCCATCAATTTCATAAGGAAATTCATCTCTTACAGCATACCATTGATCACAAATTGCCAAAATATCTTTTACAGACCCGGCTTTTTGTATATCAGGTGTTTTAAAACCAAGCGATTGTAACAAATGGATGGCGCTTTCATGGCTACAGATCTGATTTGCCAGCACATCCTTCCCTTCTTTATTTACTGCATAACTGATCTGATACAGCCAGGCGGTTAAATTCCGCCCCGACACTTCCTCCGGATCCTGCAAGCGCAAGGAACCTGCTGCCGCATTCCTTGGATTGGCAAATAATTGAAGCCCCGCCTTCTTTCTATGGCGGTTAAGTTTTTTGAAGCTTTCCTTTTTGATAATTACTTCCCCCCTGATCTCCACCTTATGGATATTATAATCGGAAAATGCAGTTTTTAAAGGAATGGATCGTAGTGTCCGAAGATTATTGGTAATATCCTCTCCCATAATTCCATCCCCCCTCGTTGCACCTTTTGCCAGGTAATCGCCTTCATATACTAAAGAGATACCAGCCCCATCCAGCTTCGGTTCAATAGTATACATTATGTTTGCTCTTCGCGCATTCTTCCTAACCCTTGCATCAAAATCTATGAATGCCTTCTTATCATAAGAACTGTCAAGCGAAAGCATCGGAGTTAAATGGGCTACTTCCTTAAAAGCTCCTGTTAACTTTTCGCCTATACGCTGTGTGGGCGATGTCGGAGAAACAAATTCCGGCCACTTTATTTCTATTTTTTTCAACAGCTCTAAAAGTCTGTCATACTCAGCATCGGAAATTACCGGATCGTTCAGCACATAGTAACGATGGTCATAATAGGCTATTGCCTCACGTAATCGATCAACATACCTCTTTCCATCATTTTTAAGCCTGATATCGGCAAGTGCAATTTTTAAAAGCTGTTTTGTATCCTTAAGAATATTTTTCACAAAAAATCATTTATAGCAAGCCCTTCATTTTAATTCACCATATTCGCCAGTCTTTTTTCATTAAGTATGGTGATAATACCCTCTTTAATATCGATTATTTGTTCGCCTTTGAATTCATTAAGTGTTCTTATCATTGATTCGGTTGCCGTTCCGGCGATGGCATTCAACGTAATGGCCGGGCGCCTTCTGAATAAATAATCTGTTTCTTTTTGTAAATGTCAATATCCCTGTTGTCAACCAGCATTTGCATCATTTCATTTCCATTGATACCACGTCCAAAATCATTTGGTTGAATTTCGGGCCGGTTTACCTGGTTTGCCATTTCAGATTCTTTCAGCCTGGTTTCAATGGCGTTTAACAATTCTGTATCCTCAAACGGCTAGGTTAAATAGTCATCAGCACCCAGGTCCATCCCCTTACGTACCTCCAACCAGAGCTGAAGGAATGATGAGCTATATTAGAATGATCGTTCAGGCAATCTTTTGTAAAGATTTATAAATATGCTGTTACAGAACCTGACTTTTTTCAGGCGTCCGCCTGAATTTTTTCAGCAGAGCGATAATAATCTTCGATTGGTGGCTCATACAGATTCTTCAACTGTTTCCCTTTTGGGATAGTTCCAGGATGGCATTGCTAACTGCAAGCGATTATTAAAAGACACTTTCACACAAACGCTTATGTTTTTTTCAGGTTAACGGGTTACTTGCCCAAATACATGACTTCTGTATGCTGACGAATATCATTGTATTTTATTTCCACAATATAGTAACTTAGGCATTGTATTATCACACCAATACGGGCTTATTTCCTTAGCCCGGTCAGGATTTACGATGTCGTTCCCTCTAGCCAGATCCCCATGTTAATTGCCTCACCATCATTCTAATTATTTAACGTATGAGTAACTTTACACACTTCAGGAAAGGTTCAATCTTATGCGCTATTCTTTTTATTTCAGCTCTGGGTGTTGCCCAGGTCAACCAACAATGGGTGGCTCGTTATAACGGTCCGGGCAATGATGTTGATGCGGCAACGTCTGTCGCTGTTGATGCGTCGGGCAATGTTTATGTAACTGGTATCAGCAAAGGCGTTGGCACGAATATAGATTACGGTACGGTCAAATATAACGCTGCCGGTGTACAACAATGGGTAGCCCGGTACGATGGCCAGGAAAACAGTAATGACAGGGCAACTTCCATAGCCGTAGACGGTCTCGGCAACGTGTATGTAACGGGTGCAAGTACAGTTCTTATTGGATCTGTCGCCTCCAGTACATTTGTCACCATAAAATACAATTCAGCCGGAGTGGAACAGTGGGTAGCCAAATATAAAGCCCCGGGAAATGGTTTTGATTTTACATCTGCATTAGCGTTAGATCCGCTGGGCAATGTGTATATAACAGGAAGCACCACGGGCATTGGGAGCAGCGCTGATTTTACTACTATCAAGTACAATGCAGCAGGTGTTCAACAATGGCTGGTTAGGTATAATGGTCCGGCTAATGGTTCTGATGAAGCACATGATCTCGTCCTTGATAAAGATGGTAATGTTTATGTAACAGGAATGAGTACTGGCATCTCGACCAACGGAGACTTTACCACTATTAAATACAATTCAGCAGGTGTACAGCAATGGGAAGCCAGGTATAATAATGTTGAGAATTCGTTTGAAAGAGCAGCCGAACTGACTTTAGACTCCGGAGGAAATGTATATGTGACCGGGGTGAGCGATGGCGACTATGCTACTGTCAAATACGACAATAATGGGAATACAAAATGGGTGAACAGATACAATGGCAGCGTGGATGAATACGATGAACCCTTTGCCATTGCTGCAGACGACAAAGGGAATGTATTTGTTACCGGCATAAGCAATATGGAAGGTTTCTTTGATCCGGGCGATCCATCTTCCGCAGTGTATGCCACCATTAAATACAGTACGAGTGGAGAAATGCTGTGGTTGGCTACCTATGACGGTCCTGAAAAAGGATACGACCGTGCCTGGGCAATAGTGCTGGATGCATCCGGCAATGTATATGTAACCGGAGAAAGCAGAGGCATTGGAACCGGGCTCGATTATGCCACCGTTAAATACAATTCGAACGGCGTACAGCAATGGGTAGCAAGATATAACGGCCCCGGAAGCTCAACCGACCAGGCATCGGCTTTGGCAATAGATGCCCAGAACAATGTATATGTAACCGGCAGTAGTTATGGCGGTACGCTGGGAACCGGAACATGGTTCGACTACGCTACCATTAAATACTCCCAGCTTTCTGTAGTTTGTGGTAATAACAATGATAAGGTCCTGGTTTGCCATAAGGGTAAAAAGACCATATGCATCAGTGAGCCCGACGTTGCAGACCATATCGACCACGGCGATCAATTGGGCGAATGCGTTGTAAAAGAGGCCAGAATTGCTGACAATGAAGGTCATTTTTCTATGCGCAATAATGAATTACCTAACCGCTTCCAGGTGTTCATTGCACCCAACCCGGTTTCCTCCTTTACCAAAATCAATTACGAGCTGCCGGTAGACGGCCATGTTTCGATAAAGGTTTATGATATGTCAGGTAGAGAAATAACCACCCTGGTAAATGAAAACAGGATGGCAGGCTATCACAGTACGGAATTCAATGTATCGGCGCTTCAGAATGGTTTGTATTATTGCCGCGTTACGGTGAAAACAAAAAGCAAAGTATGGGCGGAAACGAAAAAGATCAACATTGTAAAATAAAACGAAATGCTAAACACCGGGAACTGTCAGAACCCTACAATTGCCTGAATCACGTACCCTTTAAATTTTCCGTTGTTCCGGTAATCCTCTTGCGGAAAATCCCTGTATTCCTGATCAACAATTTCACCCTTCAGTACAATATTTCTGGTAAAGAAGTATCCTGCAGACATGGCCACACGGTTAATCGTAACATTATCTTTGAATCCTTCAAGTCGTGCTGTAACTGAATTATACCGGGACCCACGATCAACAGTTTCTGCTGACCACCATCATAATGTATTTTGACCGGCCTCATTGTATTGCCGCCCCTTTGGATGTTTATTTGAATAAAATTCTTTATGGGTATAGCAACTGTTAAAAAGCCAGTGCAGCATAATGCCGATCTGGCTGCTATTTTTCATCAAATGGCATCCTGTTACCGGTACCTGGGCGCTAAACACCGGTTCAGGGTTATTGCCTATGACGGAGCCACCCGTACACTAAGCAATCTGAAAAACGACATATCGGAGTATGTAAAAGATAAAGACACATTACATGAATTGCATGGCATTGGTGAAAGTATAGGCGAGAAAATAATCGAATACCTGAATACCGGTAAAATCAAAACCTTTGAACAGCTTAAAAAGAAAGTACCTGAGGGCTTGCTTGAACTGATGGATATTGCCGGCTTTGGGCCATCCACTGTAAAAATTCTGCATCAAAAGGTACACATCAATAGCCGAGAAGAGTTGATCAATGCCATTAATGCCGGTAAGTTGGAAGGGCTGAGAGGATTTGGCGCCAAAAAAATAGAGAATATGAAGCGCGGGTTACAGCTTTTCAAACAAGCCCACACCCGCATGTTGTTGTGGGATGCTATGCGTACCGGAGAAGAAATATTGCAGCAAGTACTAGTCATACCGGGCATTAAAAAAGCCGAACTGGCGGGCAGTTTACGCAGGAAAAAAGAAACCATTGGCGATATTGATATTATAGCTACAGCCGATAAAAAAGAATGGAAAAAGATAGTAGACAAATTTGTATCAATGCCGCAGGTAGAAAGGGTATTGGCACGGGGAGAAACGAAGGCGTCTGTTCTTTTAAAAAAAATAAATATACAGGTAGACATTCGCCTGGTGCACGGGTATGAATACGGATCTGCCCTGTTATATTTTACCGGCTCAAAAGAACATAATGTTGAACTGCGCACCTGGGCAAAGGGAAAAGGGTGGAAAGTGAGTGAATATGGTGTATTCGACGCAGAAACCGGTATGAGGCTCGCAGGGGCAACAGAAGAAGAAGTATACAGGTTATTCGGGATGCAATTTATACCACCTGAATTGCGCGAACAAGCCGGTGAAATTGAAAAAGCCAGGAAACATGTATTACCCAAACTGGTAGAGTTAAAAAACATTAAAGGTGACATGCAGATGCATAGTACCTGGAGCGATGGGGCAGACGAAATTGAACCCATTGCCCGCTATGTATGCAAAGAATTTCCCAACTACGAATATATTGTTCTTACTGACCATTCTCCCAGTGAAAGGATAGCTCATGGATTGCAGCCTGAAGATTTCATTCAGCAATTTAAAGAGATTGACAGGGTTAATAAAAAGCTGGGAAAAAACTTTTTAAAGAAAGGCGTTGAGGTAGATATTCTGGCCGATGGTTCGCTTGATTTACCAGATGATTTATTACGGCAGTTCAATTGGGTGGTTGCTTCCATTCACAGCGGATTTACTAAAGATAATACAGAACGACTGCTCAAAGCCTGTGAGAACAGGTATGTTAATTGTATAGGCCATCCCTGCGGCAGATTGCTGTACAAAAGGGAAGCGTATCCGCTCGACTGGAAAAAATTAATAGAAAAGGCTGCAGCAACAGGGACTGCTATTGAGATCAACGCACAACCCGACCGGCTCGATTTACCCGATTCCATGGTTAAAGAAGCCATTGAAAATGATGTAACAATTACTATAAGTACCGACTCACATGCACTCACGCAATTTGATTTTATGAGCCTGGGTGTTTCAGTAGCCCGTCGGGGGTGGTGTAAAAAAGAAAATATTTTGAATACCCACTCCTGGAAAGTGGTTGAGCAATTCAGGCAACACAAACTACACAAATGCAAATAACGAGGCTGGAAATTAAAGTATTTACATATCTAAAAATAGTGATAATGATTCAACCTCTTTGATATCCATTGCGCGTATCAATCTTTATATCTTTCTTTCTGGCCCAATCTTTTGCATGTTTAATAGCAGTTGCAATAATAATCCCTTCTTCCATATCTCCCTTCTCAAGTAAGGCATTGGCGATTTCGATAGCTTTATTCCTAACTTGTTCAGCAAGATTCTTCATTGCAGCAGGATAGTTATATTCATTCCACGGCATCGCTTTAAAATTATGAGGCCCTATAATAGCCTTTTATTTAGATACTTTTCGTATTAATCTAAGAGTTCCGGAACTAAAATTTGTCATCTTCTATTCTGGTATCATAATCAGGGTGAATAGTATCTTCCGAGGCAGCTCGCCCCAATTCGTTTTGTTCTCTAAGCGTTAAATGGTCTGCACCTGCAGGAAGTATCCAGTGTGAATCGCTTTTTCTTAATATTTCAACCAGCAATCCGAACCGTTGTCTGAACTCCTTCTCTACGTCGACTATAGTGTTCCAGGGTTCAATTTCAATAAATGACGATACATGTGTTTTTTTAATCTCACCAATAGCTGTATCAACGGAAACAGCTTTTTGTTTTACAGATTCCTCGTCTCCTTCATGAACCTGATGAATAAAAATGATATTCAGAAAAGGATATTCTCCTGAAAACAAAGCTTCGATTTCACGAATAGTGGTTGTATCGTTTATATCAATTACCAAAATTTTATCCTCCATCCCCTCTGTTAATTTTTATTGGAAGGTAAGTTTGAGCATGAGCCTGAATTTAACTAAAAAGCAAAAGCCTCTTCTTCCATTGCATATCGCTTTTCATGATGTATACTATTTATGTTAGAAAATATTTTGAGTAAACCAGCCGTGGTCTAAGTTATTATAGATAAGAGGATCAAACAATGATTATAATCAGCGGCGCGTTTGATCGTAGTCCATATCAGGGGTGTCTCTTATGCAATATATTGCTATTGAAACAAAAATACAGCTTCCCTGAAACGTGCCGTTGACAACAACTTTTTCTCCCTATGTTCGCTTTATTGAAAACCCGCAATCTATACCCAATTATTAAGCTGAGAATTATTTAAACCAGTAAAAGGTCTACAGAAGTTGTATAAGTATTTAGGGCAGAGAATGTAATAGTAGTTACCTGACAACGAACCGACGGGTTCAAATCATTGTATATTAATGTTGACCACATTTTTGAGCTGATGTATCTGTCTATGTTCCGTTTTTAAAGGTTAATATGAATTTTTAATAAATATCCATACGAGTTTGCTCCACCGATTATGATTGGCGTCATAGTTTTCGGATGGTAACAAATACTAAATACACTTATCCCGAGAGGGATCGGTTAAACAGTAAGATCTATATAGCTGTTTAAAAGACAGTAAACTAACTGACCGCAACGCAACATAAAATCTGCCACTTTAACCAGAAATGTTTTCGGGTGCCTTTTTTCATTCTCCCGCTGCAAGCCCTTACCATCCTCTTTTGAAATTTATCATTTCATCAGTTGACAAACGTCATTGAAAACCAGCATGTAGTTACAATAATTTTAATAAAAATATCGCTAGCTTATGACATCTCGTAATTATTTAAATTTTACCAGTAAAAAAATTGAAAAGCTGAACACAGCCATTTTTTATAACTTCAGCAAATCACTACTGAAATTTCCAACCTGTATTATAAAAGTTACTGGTTTTGATGAAAACGGGAATATATGGTTTGCCGTTAAAAAGCCTTATGAAGATATTACAGACTTTGACAACGAATTTCCGGCACAATTAAATTTTTATAATAAAATGTATACTTTTTATGTAAACGTTTATGGTAAAGCTACTTTAATTCGTGATCAGAAAATGCAGGCTGACAATGCTTATATCAGGTTCCGGATTTTTAATGCCGACTACTATTGCAGCAAAAAGAACATTAAAACAAGGTTTAAATTAAAAGATCTTATCAAAGCATTGCTTGCATATGAAAAGAGATTTCATTTACCACAATTCACCTGAAAGTTGCAAAAACAACACCAATACTATTTCCTCTACAAGATCTATAACTGTAATAAAAAATGCTACATAAAACAATACATAAACGGGCTATTGAATAATGAAAAGCAGGATGAGAAAAGAGCCCTGCATAAGAGCAGCCAGTTTAGCAATATATGTATGAAAACTGCTTATTTTACCAAAGCGAACAAAATTAAACATTGCTGCTATGATAATAATTGTTATGGGGTTACCCGGTTCAGGAAAAAGTTACTTTGCCGAACATCTGGCAAGAGCTATCGATGCGTACTATGTCAATAGCGACAGGGTTCGAAAAAGAATGAACAGCCCCAGAACATATTCGACAAAAGAAAAACTAACTGTATATAATGAGATGATCAAACAAATGCAGCTGGCTGTGCAACAAAAAAAGGATATAGTGCTGGATGGAACATTTTACAGGCATTCGATCAGAAAAATGTTTATGCAGAAAGCCAGGCGTGCAGGCGGAATAGTTTTTATTGAAGTGAGGGCAACTGAATCACTTATACAGGAGAGATTGCAACAAAAAAGAGAAGATAGTGAGGCTGATTCTAAAGTTTATCACATTATAAAAGCGCAGTGGGAACCCTTAGCAGAAAGCCATTTAATATTACAATCAACTAATGAAAACATAACAGGTATGTTGCATGCAGCAATTGATTACCTGCGTTTGAGAAATGACAAAAGAACAAACTGATAAGTTAATTCTCGAAGGGCAACTCCCAGAACATATAAAGCCGGAGCTTGTTGAAACACATATTTCCTGGGTTGCATTATTACGTGATCATTATGCATTTAAAATTAAAAAACCGGTTTTCAGGCAGCTTTGTTGAGGAACCTCCCCGAAAAACCTTGAGGAAATGACAGAAAAGGCCTGTTGACAAAATTCATATTTTTATTGATTTGATAGTTACAAAAGAACCTTCACCATATCCCGGAATTGGTGGTTCCAGCGTATTTATATTATCAAGGTTATGAAATAATGTTTGCGAATAGGTCAGATTTCTAAACCCGGCACGTTGTTAATTCTTTCTACGGTGTAAAAGTCCAGAAATGATAAAATCTGGTCTGGTATAATAACAGTCTGGCACTGCTACCAGGCAAATTCAGCCTCCTCTAACTCCAGTCTGTTTTCAACCTGGCTTACTCCCGGGGCTGACCAGGCAGCATCTACAGCGTCTTCCTGTTCGGCAAATGATCGCACTTTTCCGCTAAGAGTAACTTTTCCATTGTCCACTTCCACATTTACTTTTCCAGCATCGATAGTAGCGCTTCGTCCAAATGCAGCAGCAATTTTTTGTTTTACATTTGCCGGAGTTATGTCAGGTTTTATAGTTATGAAATTATATACCATCTTCACCCCGGTCAGGTGCTCAACGGCTTTTTTGGCAGCAGTACGCTGATAATCCCACGCCACTTCACCTTCCAGTGATACGAGCCCGTCTTCTACTTTAACTTTAATTTTTTCATCCGGAACTGATATATTCCATTTCAATGCATGTACAACTGCTTCAGCAATTTCAGTATCCGTTTTTAGAAACTCGGGGGAAATACCAACCTGTATATCTTCTGCTACTGCTTTTACTCCTGCTACTTTTTTTGCAGCATGTTCTGCCGCCATTTTTTTTGAATAGTTATCTACTATGCCCGACAAGGTGACGATTCCATTATTAACCGCCACACCTATTCCGGCTGCATTTAAAATCGGTTCCCACATAAGCTGATCCATAACGTCTTTTTGGATCTCAATATCACTTTTCATAAAATGATTTTTTAGATTGTAAAATTAAAATCAATGATTTGAAATGGCCCCGCTATAAGTCAGTTACAGCGGACGCCGGCTACAGCATTAAAACAGATTGTTTAATAATTTTAAATTTAAGAGTTTAACCAATAATTTCATTACTCATACTACTGCAAAACTGATATAAAGATGCATTACAGGGGTACCCTGAAAAAAAGATGGGCGTCATAATGATCAATGATTTACATCAGTAAGCAGGATTGCCGCCAAAGCATATCAAGTGTTTGCCGATTACTTTCATGAAGACAATTCTTTGTTTAATAAAAGTGTAAAAACAATTATCCTTCAAACTGTTTCTTAAATCGCCGAAGCTTTTAAAGGGAAAAATAAAGCTGAGCTGGAAATTCTGAATAAGTTATTAATTGGCCAGGCCGAATATTAAGCACTTAAGAGTGAGTTACCCTAATGCTACTCCGCCAATAAAACCCAAAACCGCCGAATCAGTATTTTGGTCGCGCTGGGTTTCAGGAATTACTTCTTCTATTACAACATACATCATAGCACCTGCGGCAAATGCCAGTGCATAAGGAAGAACGGGTTGCATATAAATGACCGTTGCTGCGCCTCATTACACAATCTGATCACCATCGACAACTTATTCAGGATGCCCTCAAACAGGATCTGACAAAAAATATGTAGCAGCACATTTTGGTTAATCCCAATCCTATGCCTTCTCCTTTACACCCTGCTGATTGCCTGTTTTTCTGCGCCAGTTAACATTCAGCAATATGGACCCAAATGCGATACAAACAAGTGCTGCAAGAATAAGCCAGCCCAGAAAAGGAGTGAATGTTACAATTTTAAAGAGGACAAAAATACCCAATGCAACAAATACCATTCGCCAGTATTGCCAGTTTGAACCGGTACGGTTGTTCAACCAGTTAGCAACTACAACCGAAGCAATTGTAGTAGCCAGCAAAGCCAATGCTATATAACTGAATATTAAAATTATTCCTACCGGTAAACCTATAATAGTAATACAAGCAATAACTGCAACAACAGGAACAGCAATCCAAAATAAAAGACCATAAACCAGCGACCTCCAGGTTTTATCAAATGCTGTTTGCCCTGCTTTTTTCAAAGTATTACTGAACAAATATTGAATAATCATGATCATTATGAGCACTGTTCCAACATACCCAAACAATCCTAAAGCCGATGCAAAGCCAAGATAATACCATTGTTTATAATTCATTCGCAAAGATGGATCATATATGGCCACTCCACCTTTTACAGACTGTTTGAAATCAACTTTCTTCCGGCGTGCCCAGTAATGCACTCCACTATTAAAAGCGGCAGCATCGCCTATTGTAATTTTATCATTGGCCGCAATAATAGCCGGGCCTTGTACAGTTCCATTGATAGTAATATCACCACCCCTGCAATCAATATCTTTTATAACATTACCGTTTAACAGCAGCTTACCTGAAGCTGTTTTAACTGAACCCGCTACCCTGCCATCAATAGTTATTTCACCACCCGCTAACACCAGGTTTCCAACGGTAGCATTTCTTTCAATAACAATATTTCCACCGGCTGCCACCACATCGCCTGCCACACTCTTTAATATAATCAGTTTACCGCCCGCACAACGTATATCATCACCAGCGTAGCCATTGAATGAAACAGTTCCGCCTGCTGCCAGTATATCATTTGTAACACTATCATTGATGGTAACAGTACCTCCTGTTATAATTAAATCTCCATAAACCGGAGCATTAATTAATATTTCACCTCCGGCAATATACAGGTCTTCATATACCGCCTTATTAATAACAGGGTTTTTACCCGATTCAATACGTATGGCTTTAACTGAATACATATTGCACAGTAACAAGCCAAACATTATAACGTGTTTCATGACAATAATATTTATAGTCGCTATTATCCGATTATTTTATAAACTGATATACATTTAAATCTTTTGGAGATCGCTTACACTTGCCGATTCTAATACAAGCTATTTAATTAAAAAACCAAAACCAATGATGCCGGTGACTCAACAAACTGACAAAAATCAAGCAATAGCTGGTTAGATTAAGAATATAAGCGGTTCGACCTGAAAGCAGCAATGGGTATTCGTGGTCATTGTTTGTGTGCTATGGCTGACCCAAATCATAGTGCCAATTGTTGTCTATCATTCTTTGCGTGCTCATTCGTGAATATATTCGGTGAACACATCAAAGGCTCTTTATATGAGATCCACACTATTAAGCATATGCATTCTATCGGTTTTAATTACAGGATGCGTTAGCCAGAAAAAGTACAGGGAGCTGCAGTCTAACAATAATCAGTTGAATGCGAAGAATATTGAACTGGCAAAAGTCGGCCAGGAATGCCAACTGGCATTATCTGTTAGCAAAAACCAGGTTCGCAACCTCGAAGACCAATTGGTTGCAGAGCGCGCTAATCTCGCGTCGTTACAATCTGCATTAGATAAATGCCTTACATCCTATAACCAGGGAAATGTAAATATTTCGAAACTGCTGGATGAGATCAATACTTCGAATAAATATATCCAGCAGTTAATTGAAGCCCGGCATAAAAGCGATTCACTTCTACTGGTGCTCACAAATAATCTTACCCGTTCATTAAGCCAAAATGAATTAAAAGATGTAGACGTAAAAGTGCTCAAAGGGGTAGTGTTTATTTCGTTGTCGGATAATATGCTGTATAAAACCGGCAACTATCAGATATCAGAGCAGGCTGGCTCAATACTGAACAAAATTGCAAAGATCATTAACGATTATCCCGATTATGAGGTATTGATCGAGGGCAATACAGATACTGTACCTATTCTCAGGCCCAATATCCGCAATAACTGGGACCTGAGTACCCTTCGGGCTTCTTCTGTAGTGCAGGCTTTGCAAAATGATCATCATGTTGATCCCAGACGTATGACGGCCGGAGGCAGAGGTGAATATAATCCGGTTGCGACTAATACTACCGAAGCGGGGCGATCGCTTAACCGGCGAACACAGATCATTATAAAGCCTACGCTAAATCAGTTTATTGATCTGATGAACCATCTTCCGGAAAGGAAATAGTAAGATGATGCGGAGTGACGAGTGATAAAAACAGATTGCAGTTTATTAATAAAACTTTTTGTCAACATTCGATATTCACACCACCAAGAAGGACATTTTGTGTAATAATTAAAAACAATTCCCTCTCCCATTTCTTTAAGGTATCGATCATATTCTTCATAGGTGTGCTGCATCCCAGCCTGGAGCTATGCGGGTATGAATCCACTGGTAGTTCTACATATAATAGCTATACTTTAATTGCATTTGGTCGTCTTCATCGAGATATTCAAGATACTACCTACGTTTCGAGCGCACTCAATAGTATTGGGAAGTTTGCGATCGAACTGAGTGTTGTTCCAGTTCATTTTGGTCAGGGCCATGATCTCGTAACAGATGCGGGCCGGTGACTCATCACTGGAATAACCAGACTTCCAACGGACAGTAGTTGATAATGCCAAAATCAAGGGCATTCAGGGCCTCGGCAAGAGGTGTTCGAGATATTAATTTCTTCTTATTCAGACTCCAAAAAATCTATGCCTAAACAATCAATCCCCCAAAAATTTGACTTGATCCTAAACGTACCCATAAAGTGCAGTAAAAACAGGTATGCCTAAAAAGCAAAAAACCTGCAAATCATTGATTTTGCAGGTTTTATTACTTTAAGTTTATCTCATTTAACTGAGCCGAGCGGAGAGAGAGGGATTCGAACCCCCGGACCTGTGACAGTCAACGGTTTTCAAGACCGCCGCATTCGACCGCTCTGCCATCTCTCCGGGGCAAAAATAGGTAGCGGAATTAAACTGACAAAAAAATATGAAAAATTAAGTTGGAATATTTTTTCAGCGTAACGATTACTATTTCAATATTTTGTAGTAATATCCGCGCGTAGTTCGCTACCGTTTGCCGACGGCTCTCAAGTCAAAAGAACGCCGGCCGGTTTCGGCAATTTTGACCTAAATCATTAACCTGTTCCTACAACTACAGCTCTTATGAAACAAAAACCACATATGTTTATCCTGCTGCTGGCCACCGGCCTGCTCCTCTTTTCTGCCTGTAAATCGACCAAAACGCCACAAACTCAGGCAGCCGGCCAAACAGCTTCTGCCGGTAAATGCGACCAGACGATCAAATACTATTCAGAAAAAGTAAAATCCACCACCGGACAGGAAAGCAGCTTCAATACCGAGATCACCATCAACCCGCAAGGCCGCCTGATCAACATAGTGAGCGAACCGCCCAATCAGGAAAAAGTGGCCTTTACCGCAATAATTGAAAGGGTCGATTGCGATTTTAATGCCGATCATACGGTGGGACAAGCCCTCTACCACGGCTATATTAATCAGAAAGATGGCACCACTACCAAATTCATCCTGAAACTGGAAGCCAATGACGGCATCCTCACCTTCTCCCAGGCCAACCCTGAGAAAGAAGGGGAATTTATTGTGATCGTTTCCAGATGGGAAACCGTAAATGAGTAAATGAATTTGAACAATACCAATAACCTGTTTATTATTTCCGGCGGACCAGGCTCCGGAAAATCCACGCTGATAAAAGCCCTCACCGACCGTGGACTTACCGCTATGCCTGAAGCCGGACGGGCCATTATCCAACATCAACTGTCCATCGGCGGTACCGCCCTGCCCTGGGCCGATCGCGCTCTTTTTGCAGAACTGATGCTTGGCTGGGATATCCGTTCGTATCAGGAAGCGCTGCTGTTGCAAAAGCCGGTGCTGTTCGACCGGGGCATTCCCGACGTAATGGGTTACCTGCGGCTTTGCCATTTGCCCGTTCCCCCGCATATTGAAAATGCAGCCAATACCTATCGTTACAACCTGCGCGTTTTTATGGCGCCGCCCTGGCCGGAGATCTTTACCCAGGATAAAGAACGCAAACAATCTTTCGAAGAAGCCGTAGCAACTTATAATTCGCTGGCAACAGTATACGCTGAATTGGGTTACGAACTGCTGATCCTTCCAATGGGCCCTGTTAAGGACCGGGTGCAGTTTGTGCTGGATAATATGTGATCTTGCAAAACCCAACCTTATTCTTAATTTTAGTCACTTATTTATTTTATGCAAACGATCCTCGGCGCAAATGGTCAAATTGCCAATGTACTGGCGCGGGAGTTGAAACAAAACTTCAACGCTGCTATTAAACTGGTAAGCCGCAATCCTCAAAGGATCAATTTTACTGATACGCTTTTCCCGGCCAATTTGATCGATGCTCAACAAACCATGGAAGCGGTTAAAGGGAGTGAGATCGCCTACCTTACCATAGGGCTGCCACCCGACACCGCCATATGGCAGGAGGTATTCCCGGTGATCATGCGGAACGTCATCAACGGATGTAAACACCATTCGGCTAAGCTCGTATTTTTCGACAACACCTATATGTACCCTCAAAACAGCAATCCCTTAACGGAAGAAACAACATTTGCTCCGGTTGGCAAAAAGGGAAAAGTGCGAGCCCATATCGCGTCTATGTTATTGCGTGAAATGGAATCGAAAACCATTGAGGCAGTGATTTGCCGGGCGCCGGAGTTTTATGGTCCTGATAAAACACAAAGCATAACCAACACACTTATCGGGTAACCACCTACCGCGAAGGGATTGAACAATTAATTCATGCCATCAGCAAACACAAAATCCTTATAACCCCGGGGCTTATATGAAAGGCATAAAATTCTCCAAAAGCATTATCATCAATTGCAGTCAGGCCGAAGCATTCGATTATACACAGGATTATGCAAACCGGTTAAACTGGGATACCTTTCTTAAAAAAGCAGCATTAATTGAAGGCGCAACCGAAGCCGGCAAAGGAATAAAAGCATACTGCGTGGCAAAAGACGGCCTCGGTATGGTAACTGAATATGTTTCTTTCAACCGGCCCAAAGCAACCGCTATTAAAATGACCAAAGGCCCTTTTCTTTTTAAATCCTTTTTAGGTTCGTGGACGTTTAAAGAAAGTGGCGATTCAAAAACAGCGGTCATTTTTTTGTATTCTTTCACCCTGCGTTTTCCCTTCAACCTCGCTACTCCTTTTATCAAAAACTACCTCGAAGCAAATGTGCAGCAACGGCTGATCGATCTTAAAATCAACCTGGAAAGAAGATACACCCGAAGCAGGCTGTAAGCTCCCCTACTCTCCCTTCATCCATGCTACCTGCTGTACCGCGGTATGCGGCGCCGAGATGATAGCTCCATACAATTCCGGGCGCCGCGCATTTTTATACCTGAAAGCACCGGCCATATTTAGTTTCTCAGGAACGATCGTAGCAATCGCAATGTCATCGCCCAGGCGCCGGCATTCTGTTATCACATCTCCAAACGGGTCAATGATCATCGAGCATCCGTTCTTCAACTGATCGTCATCCATGCCGATAGGGTTGGAGAAAACGACATAAACGCCATTATCGTACGCACGTGCCGGCAGCCATTTCATCAGCCAGCTACGCCCTTTCAACCCATCAAACTCTGCGCGTAGTGTTGTAGGATCTTCTTCGCGTTTGTCCCACAGCGCCGGATCTACAAAACCCGCTCCCGGCCGGGGCGACGGCGTGCACATGGTGACATGTGGCATAAAAATAATATCCGCCCCCAGTAACGTAGTAGCCCTTACATTTTCAATGATGTTGTTATCGTAACAGATAAGGAGCCCGCATTTCCAACCTAAAATCTCGAATACCACATAAGCATCACCCGGTGTAAGATGCGGGTTAATGAATGGATGCAACTTGCGGTATTTGGCTACAAGCCCGTTCTTATCTACACATACATACGCTTTATACAGCGTTCCGTCGGCAGTTTTTTCGAACAGGCCGGCTAAAATAATTATATCCAGCTCCCGCGCAATCGCAATCAACTCCTGCACGCTTTCCCCTTCAGAGATCTGTTCCGCAACAGCTGTCAGTTCCTCCTTATTCAAATGCCGGGCAAAAGAATAACCGGTAACGGAACACTCATGAAATGCGATCACCTGCGCACCCTGCATCTTTGCGGCTGCAGCAAGCTTTCGGATAATCCCGAGGTTGTACGCTTTGTCATTACTACGGTTCTCAAATTGCGCCGTAGCGATCTTTATTGGTTTCATAATGCAAAAGTAAAAACCGGCTGAAGCGGGGGATTGTAAAAAACCGACAAACTTATATCTGGAAGAAATTCAGTGCGAGCGGATGTACCTGTTCATGGTACTGCTGCGGTGTTACCCCGGTGGTCTTTTTGAATTCTTTTGTAAAATGCGCCTGATCGAAGTAACCACTATCATAAGCAATGCCTGTCAACCGGCGCTTTTCTTTCATTTGTTGCAATTTTTTGGCGCTTATATTCAGTCGCACAATATCGATGAACCGTTTTGGAGAAATACCAATAGCCTGCTTGAATTTTCTTTCCAGCGTTCTTTCACTTACAAAAAGGGTTTGTAATAATAATTCCACCGAAACCAAGCCCTGGTATTGCACAATATAATTTACAGCCTGCACAATGATAGGATCAGGTGTTTTACATTTATTCATCTCCCGCAGCAGGAAATTATCGAGCCTTTGTACCCGTTCACTTAATTGCGCTGTCTTTATCAACGCCTGGCAAACATCCTGTACACGGCTCCGCAGCACTTCTGCCGCCGGAAAAAAACAGTTCACCCATTCCGTTGCCGGAATACCCCATAAATGTGATGCGCCATAAGGCTGTAACACAACGACGATCCAGTTAATATTACCGGTGAGGAAAATATCATGAAATGTTTTTACCTGTCCGTATAACCAGCAGGAGTTTACGGCAAGGCCATTACCAACTGTGCTTAGAGCTGCATTACCGAGGTTGAAAACCATTCCGGTATTACCGTCTGCAAACAAACGATGTACTCCGCCAACCGGTTGCAACCCGTCCAGGACCAGGTAATGCCGGACGAGGTGCGCCAATGCCGGATGTGGTTTGATTTGCATAAAAGGGAGAATAATTGCAAATTAAACAACTTTATCCAATCCGGCTGTTATTCCGAAAACCCCACCAAATGCTCATGAATATGCTTCTTCTCCTGCACTTTACCGGTAGTGATATTCTTCAGCGAAACATGCGCTACCGGTGAATTTTTCTGCCCAAGGACCCGCGAAACGAATTTCACTTCACCGGCCGAAACGTTTTCAAGAAATACGTTTTTTATTGGCGTCACTTTCTTTTCATAGGTAGGCACCAAAGTGCGCCATTGGTACAACACATCGGTTTCAATGCCCAGTACGCCAAGGTCAATTTTGCCTGACCTGATATTGCTGACATAAATACCGTTCACGTAACCGCCCATGCGCTCATTGGTCTTTATAAACAACAGGTGGTTCAATTTAGCGCCTTCAACAACCGTACAACTATCGACAAACACATTTTCAATTCCGCCCGATAATTCACTACCAACAGCAACCAGCTGATGACCGTTCTTTACCGTCAGGTTACGGATCACAATATTTTTAGAAGGTGTTTTCAGGATCCAGCCTTCGGGGTTTCGGCCCGATTTTATTGCAATGGCATCATCGCCCTGGTCGAATACACAATTTTCGATCAATACCTGCTGGCTCATTTCAGGATCAACGCCATCGTTGTTATGTCCGTGTGCATATACTTTCACATCCCTGATAACCACGTTCTTTGCCAGGTAAGGGTGAATGGTCCAGAACGGACTATTGGTAATGGTAACTCCTTCGAGCAAAATATTTTCACTTCTGTTGAACTGGATGAATTGCGGACGCAGGTGCGCCGTATCATTCACCATTTGCCTGTTGTTCAACGGCGCGCGGTTCCACGCTAAATTGTACAGGCGTTTGATGCTTTCCATGTGCGCGCTGGGGCGCGGAAACCATTGTTTCCACACATCCATTTTTGCCTTTAATTCCCCCTCGCCGGTAATGGCAACATTCTTACACTGATAGGCATATACCAGCGGCGAATAATTCATACACTCCATACCCTCCCAGGTAGCATGCACAGCAGGCAGGTAATCGTTGGGATCTTCCGAAAACAACAACACTGCCCCTTTATTCAAATACAGGTTCACATTGCTTTTCAAATGAATTTTACCGGTAAGCCATTCGCCTTCGGGTATAACCACTACCCCGCCACCGGCTTTATTTGCCCTGTCTATTGCGTTGGCAATTGCCTGGCCTGTTTTTACCTTGTCGCCCTGTACTGCTCCCAGGTCTGCAATATTTATCCGCACGCACCTGCTGAAATCGGGCACTTTGATTTTCACCGTTCCATACGGCGCTTTTACTTTTAATTCACTGACAGTTACACAGGGCTTCTTTTCTTGAAAAGAAAAAGATAAAACCGCAGCAGTAAGTAACAGGGCAATTCCAACGTTCTTCATTATGGCAATTTTTCTATTAACGATTACTTTTTATATGCTTTTGTTTCGGGCAGGTTGCTATATGCCTGTTTCAATCCACCCAAATCGATACGGATCTCATCGAGCATTACACCCGGATCAACGCAATAGATCCTCAATTTATGAAGTCCTTTATCGAGATATTGTAATTGAACATTCTTCACGGCGCGGTTGCTTAACACATTCCGTTTCCATTCCTCGCTCCGGCCTTCGGTCTTAAAATCTACAAGGGTTAACGCACCATCATCAACTGACACCGCATACTGGTTACCGTAGTTATTGTTAACGGGATGGGCAGGCACGGCAAATACGGTCATCCGGGGAGTTGCCGGCGTGAACGTATAAAAATCATAGTCCACATAATGAGCCGCTTTTTTTATTCCTTCCAGGTCTGTCCCCATTGGCTTTTCTCCTGCCAGCGGAAGGGAGGCGCGTAATACAGAGCCGGTATATCCCAGGTCGTCATACCTGCTCCACTTAAATGGCCCTGGCCTGCTACTGATCGCATTATAAGCCGCAGCATTCATGCATATATAACCGTTGTTTTCAATGGCTGTGCCGGCGGGCATTGGTGGTTTGTTTAAACGGCGGGCCTGTACCAGCAATTCCATTTGTTTGTCATTGCCCTTAAAAATAATTTTACCTGACAGCTGTTTATCAATGGGCGCCTTGTTCCAGTCGATATAAACTTTTATACGCTGCTGGTCCTTTCCCGGTTCCGCCAGTAACGATCCCGATGAGTGGGAAAGTCTTATCCAATCGGGGTTTGCGGCCGTCCAACTAACCGCTTTTTTATCACATAAAAAAATATCAACAAAATACTGTTGCCGGTAAATATTATCAAAAAGGGGTAATTGTAGTTTGCCTGTATCTCCCAATAAGGAAGAATCTTTTGTTACAAAACCTTCCGGTGCAATACTCCAACCGTCAGTTGCATCGATGGATAATTCAGGTATAACCGGTTCTTTGTACACCGGCAAACCGCGTGGCTGCATCGACAGGATGTTTTTCCATTTGCCACCTGCCAGGGAATTATTGTAGTATTCCGTTTCCTTAACAATGCTGTCATAAACCGCCTTTGACATAGCTGCGTAATCCATGGCACTTAACCGGTTTTGTTTCGCGTAATACATAGCTTTATCACGGTACAGGAATTTCTTATTCATGTAAGAGGCGCATACTACCGGGTAATACACCAGCTGATAAAATGCCGCTTCGGCCGGTGTGCCTGCCAGTTTACTCCGGCACAACTTCACCGCTTTCTCCAATGCATCGTAGTCATCTATCCGCGCCTGCGCTTCATCGCCATAATAAAAATGATTGTATTGGGTATTGGTTGTTTGCGTCGTTGGCTCCGTACGGCTCCAGCCCATAAATTCGGGCTTTCGTTCATACATCAGTTTGTAAAACCTAAGCAGTATGTTTTCAATAGCTGCTACATCATCCTGGTCTTTGCTGATGGTGCGTTTTACCCAATTCCCGAGATTATGCTGAAATTTACTGCCTGCTATATCATTTGGGTCATATGCCAGGCGAAAAAAATAGTCGGTTATGAACTCCAGCGGTTTTATATCACCCACATTCAACACCCATAACCTGTTGGCCCCGGTTTGCCGGGCTTTCATCAGCTCTTCCTTCATTAAAGTAGGCGGCGTAGTGCCAAACCAGAGATAATCATGCGGGCGGCCCCAGTAGGAAGCATGATAATACACTCCTGAGCCACCGGAGCGCTTGTTTTCGCTATCGTTATTCAACCGGTGTATATACCCATAATTATCATCGGGCCATACCAGGGTAATATCATCGGGCACCTTTAAGCCATTATCATAAATATCCAGCACCTCTTTGTAAGTTGTGAAAACCTGCGGAATGGAATCGGCCGGTTTGCCGCGATATTTTGTCAGCAGTTCGCGCTGGTCTTTAAAGATCTGTTCGAGCAGCGGAACAGCTTCGCTTTTATTCTTCACTCCTTCCATCCCACTGTCGTGCACGCCGCGCATACCCATACTATACAGCACATCATTGGCTGTTGTTTCTTTAACGCGGCTTTCCCAGTAATCAAACACTTTTTCCTTATTGGTAACATAATTGAAATGCCCCATGGTCTTTTCATTCCATTCCCCTACGTTATTACGCAGCATGGGCTCTGCATGGGAAGAACCGATCACTATGCTATAGTCTTCCGCCACCTTTTTATTGCCGGGGTAATAAAAGAACGCCTTTGTGCAGGGATGCATCGCGGGCCAGATGAGATTGGCTTTCAGCCGCAGCAACAGCTCAAATACTTTGGCATAGGTCTTCGGACCGATATCACCGGTTTCGGGTTCAAATGTTTTTGCCGCCCAGGGCTGCAATCCCCAATCTTCATCATTGATAAATATGCCGCGGAATTTTATACGCGGTGTGGTAGAAATAAAAAGAGGTTGTTGAATGGTCAATGATCGCTGATGCTTTACCGGCACATCGGCCCACCAGTACCAGGGCGATACCCCCAGTTTTTCCGATAAACTAAACACGCCATAAGCTGTGCCGCGGGCATCGCTGCCGGCGATCACCAATGCTTTTGAGATGCGGATACCCGGTTTATCGATCACCTGCAATGCAAAACATTCCCATTTGTTCTTTAACGCTGCAATCAATGACGACTGTTTACCGGTAAACTGCTGTATCAGCGGGGTGGAAACATTTCCAATAACGATAACATTCCCGTTTGCCTGTGACCTGTCTGTGATCACCGCCGGCCGGCTGCCCGTTACCAGTTGCAGGTCATTGGCGAACAAATGCGCTGCTATGGAATCCAGCTTCGGCCCGGCCGTACTATATAGAATTTGCAACCCCTTCTCTTTGTCGGTAAATGAGAAATCCTGTGCAACAGAAGCCACCGGTAATAAAAAAACTAAACCCCAAAAACAGCGGAACAACTGGTTCATACGGCAATTATTGACAAAATAACCTGTCAAATATAACCCTGCGGTTCAATTGACCAGCCTGTACTATCCCGGACGGAATTCCATCGGGAACCACCTATACTTCTCCTGAATGCGCCCAAAAAAACGTTAAATGGCGCCATTCGTCAATATCGGTCTATTGAATGACTGGATTTTAATGGTATTTTTAATGACTAAACCTGCAACGATATTCATGCGCTATCTATTTTTCATGTTGGTATTTGCTGTAACAGGTTGCTCGTCGTCCGAAATAACGAACCGCAATTACCTTACCCCCAGCAACAGTAACAGCACCAACCAGGTACAGAAAATTGAGATGCAACTGAGCGCCTTTGGAGTTGAAGCGGATAAATACCCTTACATAGATGTCTTTATTGATTTCGATTCCGATTCAAGCTACTGCCGCAAACGGTACGATAATCCAAAATATAAAGACTCGGTTTACCGGCTCACAAAAGCCGAAATGCTCATCATTGCATCACTCATTGAAAAATCGGACCTGCACAAACTAAAAAAAGAATACACCGTCTCCAAAACAGATCAGCCTTCATCAAAAACCACCATCTATTTAAACAATAACACATTCCAGTTTAACGATTACGGCCTGGCGGCTGAATATCCTTTATCGGAATTGTATAAAATTGTTTACAAATATTAGCTGCTATGAAACACTTTCTGGCCCTCTTACTATTATGCTTTACCTGCAATAAAATATTTGCGCATAATATAATATGGATGATGGAGGACAGAAAATTAATCAAAAGCATTACGAGTATCGACAAAGCAAAGCCCCTTGAACTTGAGCAATTTTTCAAAAAAAGGAAGTAAAACAGAACAAAGAAAATATGGGCTTCGGCTGGTCAGTCTGGAGAACATGGGCTGCAGGAGGATACATTACCATACAAGCCGTTTTCTTTTATTATAATGATAACATCGTAAGCTATTCTTTGACACCTCAACTGCCATCGAACCAATGGCAACAACGGATCTATAAGAAATGGTATAACAACTATTTCGATTATTCAGCTACAGGAATTTTACCTTTTAAATACAATGAAAATGCTATTCTGAGCCCTTTAAAAAATTATGCTGGAAATGTAGAAAGCACTGAATCAAAGATCCTGCAATACATGACTCCCAACTCTGGCACTATGTTCGGAAAATATGGCGGTGGAGTAATGTTAGAAAACTGGAAATCTTTTTTGGAAATTAAAGACAGCTTAACCAATGATCAGGTTATTTTATTGATGTATTCAATAAATCCGGCCAGCAGACTAACAGCGATAGAGCATTACCTACAATACATTAACAAATTTGGGGATAACCCAGTCGTTGACCAATGGATCAAACAAAATTTCGTTGAATTGCCAAAAATCAATATTATGTATGGCTGTTTTAACCAAACCGTTAATACAGAATCTTTATTTTACAGATACCTATACGCTATTGAACCCGCAAACCAATCACAATAAATATCTTATTAGCAACTTTTATGGTTTTTGAGGCTCTGAAATAGATCCCTTCATCAATGATAATTAATCTGCTCCCCTTCATACGTCCAGATCTGCTCCTGTTTTCAAACCGGTTTTCCTAATATCTTTGCCTCATAGTAAAAACAATTATGAACACCGGCAAAACGATAACATTCAAAAAAGCCGCAACACCAGCAGATTTCGAAAACGGCAAACAACTGTTCCGGCAATACATTCAGTCGCTCGATTTTGCACTTACCTTTCAGGATGTGGACCGCGAACTGGCGGAAATTGCCATTGAATACAACGCACCAACCGGCGCCCTGCTGCTTGCCTGTGATGAAGATAATGCCATCGCCTGCGCCGGTATTCGCAAGATCGATGGCTCTACTGCCGAACTAAAAAGAATGTTTGTTGACCCGGCCTACCGCGGTCTTCAACTGGGACAACAATTGTTACAGCAGGCCCTCGGGGAAGCAAAGCTATCGGGTTACCGTTTTATCAGGCTCGATACCGTTCCCCACATGAAAGCTGCCATCAAACTATATAAGGATGCGGGCTTTTATGAAATTGACGCATACCGGTTCAACCCTATCCCCGGCGCTATTTATATGGAAAAAGAGTTATAAAAAAGATCGCCCCGGAACAATATCCGGGGCGATCGTATCAGGATCAAGGTTTCCATGTTTCAGGGTAATGCCTGCTGAACAAATGATATAGCCTGGGAGTTTAAGGCAATTTCATCAGCCGTACCTTAAACACTTTCAAATAATTCCCTTCTGCCGGCATACCGGCCTGCAAACCAACTGCCACCTGAGTGCTGGGCCCGGAAACGGTAAACTCGAGCGTATTATCGGTGTTTTTTGCTATTGTACGGTAGGCAATAGACGAAGTGGGCACATTGCCGATATCGGGCAAACTGCTGCCTGCGGCCACCGTTATATACTTGGTACCGCCGGTAGAAACATCCCCGGCCGTTACGGTCAATACATACGTTCCGGCCGGCAGCGCAAATGTCTGGTAGATCTTGCCGTTAGGAACGGGGTCCATACCCCACCATGCTTCAACAGACAGGGCTTTTGACGGCAACCAGGAACCATTGTCGAGCCCGCCTACGCCGCCGCCGCCATTTCGTACATCCGGGGTAGTGATCCAGTCTGCAGGCGTTTGCCAACGGCCGGTTCCGCCGTCTGAATTGGCAAAACCCGGCCCTGCATTCTTCAAATAAACTCCTGTTACATTGGCTTTCACGGTTACATCCTGGTACTGGCTGTAAAAAGTGTCTATGGCCAGGGTATCGGGCAGGAACAGGGTACGGTATTTAAATGTCGTTCCGAACTTGTAATTCTTCAGGATCGTTTTGCTGTCTGTGCGGTTCACAAACGCCGTATGTACGATGTTTGAATTGTCGGTATACTCCAGTTCACAACCCAGGGCGCCGGTACTGGCGTCCAGTACATTCCAGTCAAGCCTTACCGAGTCGCCGTCGAACAGGCCGTCTTTGAGGGTGCGGTTCAGCAATAAGCTTTTATATACTTCGCCGAATACCCGGCCTGTGATAGTTACATCAACCGACCGGTTGCCGTATTTATCGATGGTGACAAGGGTGAACGTTTTTACGCCTTCTTCCATGTTATTCAGAATGGCCCTTACCGTATCTACGCCAGTTGTGCGGTTTACGGGCAGTATGAACGAATCGGTCTTGTTGTTCCAGTAAATGCGCATTTCCGTTATTTTAGGATCGGCTATGAGCAATCCTGAAAGCATGATGCGGCCGTCGCCGGGATGCGCCCTTACCGAATCTATTTTCCCGGTATAGGTAATACTTCCGCCTGTAAGGTATTTATCCTTATAATCATCCATTTTTCTGCACGCGACCAAAATGGCCGCAATACTCAACAGTATGGTTATGTATGATTGGATTGTTTTCATTTTTCTCAAATTAAGGTTGGTGTTATAATGGCTTGCCATAGATCGAAATTTCACATCCGGTAAGCGTTTGGCGGAAACCGCTCCAGTTATACCTGTGCCTTACCCTGATGTATCGCACAGGCGGGGCCGAAATGGGAATTTCCCAGCCGCTGCCGGCTTTCCCGGCCGCCACGTCATCGGAGTTCTCGGTTCCATATGGCAAACCGGATGGTTTCGTTTCCCGGCATTCCACCAGTTTTGTCCAACCGGCCCAACCGCCGCCGGGCGATGGATTGTTGGTTCCCCACAGTTCATATACTTTCATACTGGCGTTCTCAAAATACCGCGGGTCGGGATAATGCCACCACGTGAACCGGCTTAACTGTGCGGTAACGCCCATATCGAACGTAAACCATACGCCATTGGTTGTATCTGTAATGGTTTCATAAGAACAAATGGCAGAACCCCAGCCGCTGTACACGCCGTCCCACAGGTGACGCATCTGGCGGCCATAGGCATTTACGGGCAGGTCGCCGGGCAGCAGGTATTCAGAAAAACCCGATTTGGGGATCAGCGTTTCGTACAGCGGCGACAGATCCGCAAAAAGCGTATCGCTCTGGTTCTGGAACTGATCGCGGATATAAAAAGCGAAACTCTTTTTCGTGGTGTCCATACCCCGCAAACTCTGGTTGATCGCTTTCAGTGAACTGTACACCGCCCCGTACTGCGCCCATTGCCCGAACTGGTCTTTCAACAGCACGATGATCGAAAGCGGTTTGGCCTCGGGGTTGGATGTTTGAATATTGATACCGCCGAATGTAGCCGCCACCTTTAAACTGTCGAACGAAGACAGGTAAGCCGGCATCAGGGGCCTTACGGTGACCTTGTAAGGCTCCGAAGCGACTTCGCTTCTGTTCACGGCATAAAGGGATACCTCTGTTTCACTGGTATCCTTAAATCCGTCGACCAGCAGGTTATTGGTATAGAACGAGGCTTTTGCTTCCCTTTTTACGCCCGGTCTTATTTCATAAACGGCTTTAACATACAACAGGTCTTCATCACCGGGTAAAGTATAGGTAATGCGGGCCTCCCCCTTCAGGTTTTCCACCATTCCGTTACTTACCGGTGCGGGCGGCGTGGAGTTATTCTCCAATGGACCAATGTCATCCATTTTTTTGCAGGCCCCTATGCCTGCCGCCAGCGCCATGATCCATAACAGCGGTTTATATATTCCAGGTTTCATGTTTTATTCGTTTTGCAGTTGTTAATTGATTTTCATGCTCAGCGCATACTATTTCAATCACGGTTTACCAGCCTGTATTTTGTACCAGCGTGGGGTTAACCGAAATTTCGTATTCCCTGATGGGCCAGAAATAATCGCGCGGCGCTATGAACTTTTGCGGGTAAATATTTACAACGCGGTAGTAGCCGGAAGCAGCACTTTGGGTTCTGTCCCAACCGGTGATCGGTTTATTAAGCTCAACGGCCGCTTCCTTCCAACGACGCAGATCCCACAACCTGCTTCCTTCAAAGGCCAGTTCTATCAGCCTTTCGCGGCGTATGATCTCCCGCAGGCCTTCTTTGGTCGACGGTTTGCCGGGACTGTTCGAATACTGGCTCCAGGAAGCCACTACGCCTTTCAGCCCTGCTCTTTCGCGTACCCTGTCCAAATAAGTATACACATCTTCTGAAGGGCCTGCGGCCTCATTCTGCGCTTCTGCGTACAACAGGTACAGGTCGGCCAGGCGGAACATAGGCCAGGGATAAT
>CBIHPC010000041.1:0-36685 GCA_966211305.1 uncultured Niastella sp. | reverse complement strand
TGGCAATTGCCAATGTGATAACAGTCGTGTTGAATAATCTGGGCATTTTAATAGGTGTCGTTGGGGTTTATACAGCAATTTGGGCGGTAGCAAATAATCAGATGATAATAACTAGAATTGCTACCCTTGCCGCAAATCTGGCTTTCAAAGCTCAGTATGCATGGTTGGTAATTTCTGAAACAGCTACTAAAGCATGGGCTATTGCCAATAACCTACTATCGGGTTCATTAATACGTGCAGCTGCGTCATCGACATTATTATCGACAGCCCTGAAAGTGTTGACAGGTCCCTTGGGTATAGTATTGACCATTCTCGGGTTAATTGGTATTTCCGTTGTTGCATTCGGTAAATCTGTTTCATCCGCTGTTAACAGCTTAGGTGAGATGGCGCGGTTACAACGGATTAATAATGAGATAAACAAAGAGGCATCTAAGAATTATTCAACTCAAATAGCCGCTATTGATGGATGGAAGACTGTTATTGAAAGCGCTGCCACCTCTGCAGATACAAAGCGTAAAGCGCTTCAAAAATTAGTCGAAATAAGTCCTGCCTTCGAAAAAGTCCTTAAAAATCAAACTATCGATTTAAATGAGTTAGAAAAAGCATACGGCCAGGTCGTGCAGGCGATACAAGCCAAGGCTCGTGCTGAAGCTGCAGCTACATTAGCAGCGGGGAAACAAAGGAAAGTGACCGAAATTGCCGGTTTACGCCAGGATTTAGAAATTCAAATAGCTCAGGATACAAGAGGCCAGGCCGTTACCACAGTAGAGCTTACTGATGAGCAAATTGAACTTCTCGAAAAATCAAACGCCAAAGAAACAGGAGCTATTTTAGCTATAATTGGTAATAGGGTGCAGATACTACGCCATCGGTTTGATGACGTAAGAAAAGTACTGAATCTAAGGGAAAAGGAAGCTATTTCTATATATCAGGATTATTTAAAAGCACAAGCGCAGGCGGAAGAAAATTTAAGCAGGGCTGAAGTAGAAGTACAGAAAACACCAGCTATAGCAATAACCGAATCCGTATTCCAGATATTCGATCGCCTGGTTGCCAATAACGGTACTGGCGCAGACTTTAAGGAGCTACTCAAAAAAATACAGGAGCAAAAGAAGGCAACAGCTGTTGCCACCAAAGAATACAAAGACCTGCTTGCCCTGGAAGCAAAAGTAAGGGAGCTGTTGAAGCCAAAAGCCGGTTCTGGTGGCCGTAGCCGATCACCTGAAAAGCAAAAGCTCGATGATGCATTGAAGGCAATTGATGCTGATACGACCAGCCGGCGCACAGCCCTGGAAAAACTGTTTGCCGAGGGCCAGGTATCTGAACGCGATTATTATTCTGGTGTTCGTGATATTACCGTCAACGGTGAACAACAAAAAATAAATACTATCATCGAGTACCAGGATCGCTATAAAAAGGCATTGGCAAAATATCATGGTGAACTTATAAAAGAAACTGCTGAGGCGGAAAGTAAGCAGCTGGAGGCAAAACGTGATGCCAACCAAAAACTGTTCGATCTGGAAAATAAACAGCTTGAAATAAACCTGAGAAACGAGCAAAATGCCGCCGGCCGGGATCGTGATGTCCTTTCTGCCAATCCCGATCTATCAAATGAAGATCGCATTCAGGCTATCATTGATTACTACGATCGCCTGTTGGTAGCTCAGGTGGTATTTAATCAGAGACAGTTGGAGCTCGAAAAAAAGTACGGTGTAAAGTCAGTAGAAAATGCACAGAAGCGAAAAGAAGAAATTGAGAAAATAAGGAAGGAAATAGAGGATACAGAACGTCAACGGCCTGAGGCACAGATTAAGGATATACAGGATGCCGGCGATCGGCAGGTACGAGAGTTCAATATATTCTATGCTAAGCAAAGGAATGCTATCTTAGAAAATACTAAGTTAACATCCAAGGAACGGGATCGGTTGCTTAAAGAACTCGAGAAATCACAGCGGCGCACAATCCTTAGTGCGGAGCTAGCTGCACTTAATATTGAGGTTAAAAAACTGGAAGAGCTATATAAAAAGGGACTTGCTTCCAGGGAGCAATATATAAAAGCCGTTGAAGCTCAAAAGAAGAAAGCGGCAGAATTAAGTGGAGCATTACTGGATGATACTAAGCTTACTCTGCCATCTTCGGCAAATACACAAAGTGTAATTCAGGAACAATTATCTAAAGCGCTATCATTAGGCGATGGAAAAGAAAGCGATTTATTAGGTTATGCTATTGCCCAGTCATTTAGTTTCGCCCAGGATGCAATGAATGGCTACTTTGATGCCCAACGTCAAAGGATTGAGCAGGAAAAGCGGGATCACCTCGATCAACTTGAAAGAGAAAAAGAACGGGTTAAGGCCAGAGCGTCCAGTAAAGCAGAAGAAGATGCTATTGATCGCCAATACGCACAAAAGAAGAGGGAGGTTGAAAAGAAAGCAGGCGAAGAATTAAAGAAGCAAAAAAAGGCTGAAGCTAAAGTTGCACTTGCTACAGAGCTTGCCAATATCGCAGTAGCAGCTGCTGCCAACCCATTGAATGGTGTTACACTTGGCGCAGCTGGTATCGCAATGTATTCATTTTTGGCAGCGATGGCCCTGGGGCGGTATGTACTTCGTGTTAACGACATTAATAAAACCCAATTTGCTCTGGGCGGTACCCTGAAGAAAAAGGAATATGGCCTCGGTGGAAAAACCGGTGAGGTACCGGTAAATGGTGGTGTGTTCGGCGGCAATCCACATAGCGGAGGTGGAACCGACTTTGAATTCGGCGGACGGTCGTATAATGCTGAAGTTGCTGAGATGAACATCATCCGCACCAGGAACGCGCCCAAGAATGGCATCTATACAATAACCGGTAGTCAGAAACAAATTGCTTCCGCTCTCAATAGTATCGGCGGGGGCGTTTCATTTGCTGCCGGCGCCTCTGTGAAAAAGTATGCTATGGGCGGCGCCCTGGGATCCCGGTTGAAGGCGCCGTATTTCAGTGCTGGTTCCTACCTGAATGGCGGTAATGTCGGCGGTAAGGTAAACGACGATCGAATTGAGCGGCTGGAGAATATGACTGAGCAGGTGCTGGCTGCTGTGTATTCCACTGATGCCAAACCCGTAGTCCTGGTACCTCAGAAGGTAACCAATGCACAACGTAAAAAAGTAAAAGACACAACTGTAGGTGATATATGAGCGAAGCGGAACAATTAAAGGAACAATGCCTTACAATGGCAGCCACAGAACTGGAATTGCTGTTTACTATTATCGGTGACCTCGGTTTTGTCGGCTATAAAATATCTCTCTGTAAATTGAAAGGTTATTCATATAACCAATGCCGGCGCAAGTATGGAATTTCCCGGCCGCAAGCCCAGCGCCATTGGAAAAATTGCAGGAAAAAGGGTTATGATGCCGATCTCAAAAGGATGTTTAATTTATAAAAGTGGTTCGCTTTCCGATACACTTTGTTGTAAATAGTTACTTTATGAAATAAATAACTACAAACTTTGTTCCCGATGCCAAAGAGCAAATCATACATCGGGATAAAGAATGAAGCGGATACCTCCACATTAGAGCTTCATTTTACTGATTATATATACGATGGTTGGAACTGGGAGACCTGGGAAACAGAAAACCTGGTTCAGTCTACCATTGATAAAATCAAAGCGGCTAATCCCTCCAAAATAAAGGTCGTTATCAACTCCCTTGGCGGCGATGTTATGATCGGTCTCGCTCTTTACAACTACATCAAGGCATATAAGGCAGAAAAGGAAGTTGATGTGATCGGCTTTGCCGCATCAATAGCTTCTATCATGGCGATGGTAGCAGATCCCGGTAAGTTGAAAATGGGCAAAAGCACCTTCATGATCATTCATGCCGCATGGTCGTATGCCTCAGGCAACGCAAAAGAAATGCGTAAGCAGGCTGATGATCTCGACAAAGTAACAAATGAGCTCGCTGAAATATATGCTCAACGCAGCGGTAAAAAGGCCAGCTACTTTACCGACTTGTGGGCCGATGGCGATTACTGGATGACCGCCAGTGAAGCAAAGGAAATTGGCCTGGCCGATGAGATCTATAACTCAGAGCCTGTCAACGCTAAAGTTGATTTCTCCACTTACAACTTCAAAAACGTGCCAGCTGCCCTGCTCAATGCTGCAGCAACTCCCGTAGATGAACAGAACCCAATTTTTAAATTTTTCAATAGTCAGTATATGAAACTTACGGAAATGCTCAACAACATCGTGTCGAATGCAAAGACCGATAAAAAATACGCAAAATTAGAAAATCGTGATGCAGTGCTCGATATGGTTGCGGAGGTATTCAAGCCTTTCGCAGAAGCAGCAGATGAGCAAACCGACGAGGATGAGACTGTTGACGAAACTACTACAGAGGAAGCAACTACCGAAGAAAAGCCCGCCGCAACAAAGCCTGCTAAAGCCAAGGCTGAGGATAAAAAGCCTGCCGATGATAAAAAGAAGGATGATGATAGCGAGGAAAACGACGTCGAGGAAGAAGCAACTGAAGAAGAAAAGGGATCAGGCGACGATCTTAAGGATGTCCTTGCCAGAATGGAAAAACTGGAAAAAGACAATAAAGATCTGCGTGCTGCTCTGGCTGGGAAAAATACAAAGCCTGCGGCTGATGGCGGTAAGAATTCTGGCAGCCTCAGTAAAGTAGAGATCACCTACCAGGATTAAAGCTGGTATGCTGTAATTCACAAAATCGGTAACTGTTTTTATCATAAAAAATATTTAAGCAATGAATGCTTTCGATAATACCAATCTCAAATCCGGTGTATGCGGTGGTTGCGACTGCACAGGTTTTGTACCCAACGTAACCTTTACCTATGATGCTGGCGCAAAAACCATCACGATCACGGATGCCTCTACTTATCCGGATACTGACGCTCGTAAAATAGTGAACCTACGGGTGTGTGATAAGAATTGGAAAACTGTTGATGGTAACATTGCGTCAGATGATGGAGATGGTGCTGTAACCCTTGATCTTTCAGCGCTGAACCTTTCTGAAGGATTCGTAGTAAATGCGACTGTTCTTTCCAACGGCGGTTGTATCAGTGATGGCCACTGGGGCCGTATTGGCATGATCGCCACAGCTGGTACTCTCGAGAACTGGGATAAGGATAATAATAACATTATCATCAGCAATGTTGATGCGGATGATGACGAGTCATAATTGATCCATTTCCCTATTGAATACTCAAATCTGTTTTTAACTTTTTAAACTATATAAGATGCCCGCCTTTAAACGTATAGTAATCACCGGCCCTAATTTCTTCGAGCTTATCCTTAAGCCAAATTTTGGCGACCTGTTAAAGGGCAAGGATGTGCGTAACGGCTATTTCGGTGAATTTCTGGTTATGGATGATGTATCCAGTGAAAGAAAGATCATCGACATCCGCCGGGTGAAAAATATTCTGCGCCGGCGTGATGCATCTTGTAAAACTGAATACGCCTCCATTGCAAAAGCTGGCCTTCGTAAAATTTCCGTAACGGAAATTGGTGGGGGTATCCAGCTTTGTGAAGAGGAGCTGTATCAGGGCTGTCTCCGCGATTGGGAAGCAGGCAAACCTGAATTTGTCGATAATATTATCGACTACTTCAAAGAGGCGATTGCAACCGATCTGATGACGGCGATGTATTTCGGTGATACCTCATTGCCGATGAATACGGATCAGGATGATTTTAACGTAAATGTTTTTGACGGCATCTTCACTCAGTACAACAAGTATGTTGCTGCCGGAATTGTTAAGTCAGGCCAAACATTCAATATTCCTGCCGGCACCATTTCCGCCAACAACGCCAAAACCTACCTGGAGAATCTTTACTCTAAGCAGGATTCACTGATGAAAGTGATGTTGAACAGCGAGAAAGCGTTTTACATCGACCAGGCCTGGGCGGATGCGTATGAAGATTACCTCATTGCTTCAGGTACCGGTGATTCCAAATCGGTGAATTATGTACAGGATGGCATTTCCGTACGTGCATATAAAGGTATTCCCATCTTCGTAAACCCATTCTTCAACCCAGTACTAAACCAAATAGTACAAGACGGTGCACACTTCGGCTTCTTAACCCTGCGCGGTAACCTGGTGTTCGCAACTGATAAAAAGTATGGTACCGGTCCTAACAGGAACCAGGCACTGGTAGTATGGTATGACTACGACGAGGATACCTGGAAGTATAAAACTGTACTTCGTGCAGGAACTCAGGTTGCGCTGCCTGAACACACCACGTTGGCATTGCCTGAGTAATCTGGCCGCCAGCCCCGCTTTTAATCCAACAATACTCGAACACTTAAAATCTTTTATAAATGCTCAGCATTAAACTCAAAAAGCACGATGTAGCCTGTGCGGCAACTACCGGTGGCGTTTCCCGTGTATGGTTGTTTGATCGTGATGATTTCAACTTCACCCAAGGCGCAGCGGATGCTGATGGCAACAAACCTGTGTATACTGCAATTGCAAGGCGCGCAGGTGTGACATCTGAGGGTGGTGGAAACCTTTTCCCTGTACTGTTCCAATACAAGGAGGGGCAATACCAATACACCCAGTCTAAGACAGGTTCTTCTGTGAAGTATGAGCATACGCTTACTTTGTTGATGCCTGATCTTTCACACTTCATCACCCAGTGGAATGAACGTGTAGATGAAGCTTCAGCATGTCATGGTGTAGGGCTTATTATCGAGCTTAACAGCGGTAAAGTTTTTGTGCTGGCAGAGAAGTACGTAAACGATGCGCCTATAAGAGAGTGGCGTATGGAGCAGAACGGCAGCACGGGTGATTCCGGGAAGCTGTTCGAAGATCCAAACGGACAAACCACCAAACTGGTTGGTGACTTCTTCCGTAGCGCATACGAATATACTGGCGGCATCGCATCCTTGGTTGCCCTGGAAGCTGATGACGAAAGCTAATTTCCCTATGAATACCAGTTCCTGTTCCGGTTTATCTATATTACCAGCCTATCAAAACACCGTTATTGCCTTCAACAATAGCGGTGTTGTTCTTAAAGACCGATCCTATTCCGACCTTATCGATCTGGCAATTATGGCCCGTGAATCCGGCGATAAATCCCTGTTAAAGCTCTTCGAAAATTTACCTGAATTACCTGATCTCCGTATCATGAAAATGCGAGAGATCGAAAAGAAAATATTCAATAAGTAATGCCGCCACGTTCAATAGCAAAAAAATCAACAGCGAAATCAAAAGTGAATAAGCCGCAGGGAAAAGGCGAGAGTAAGGCTGAGAATTCCTTTGATTTCGATCCGGAGATCAATTTACCGATTGACTTTTCCGGACGGGCATTTACTTCAATCAGTAGTGGCGGTTACTACCCCTTTTTTGCGCCCAGCGATACTTTATTTCAAAAGCTGCTTACCCTTCGTTTATTGTCGCCTACTCAGGCCAATTGTATCAATGACAAAACCTTTTACTCAGTAGGCGCCGGCCTGCAGGTGACCGATCAGGAGTTTCCGAAAGACTTTGATAGGAAAATCAACGGCAAGCGCCAGCTCATCGATGATGTGTTGAAGGGTGTGTTCGAAAGTTTCTACCAGGACGGTAACGATTTTATCGAAGTAGTACGTACTGAGGTTGGTAGCGAAAAGTTTGTCCATGCATACAAACATAATAATCTGGATTGCCGTTTCGCGGAACCTGAAGAAGATGATGATCCAACTCATGTGATCAGATCAAAAGAATTCCGCAGGGAAGGAATATTAACATTTAAGGAAGACGCCAATCCTGTTAAAATTCCAATCTGGACAGATAATCCTCTTCATGATGATGATGTATGGTTTGAAGATCCTAAGAAGCCGGGGACATTCAGAACGATACTGGTTGTGCGGAATGAAATACAAGGGGTTGACCATTATGGCCTACCATCTAACTTCGCGGGTTTCATTCAGGCATATTTGGAATATAATGTTGCCAGGTTCAACCTGGACAACTTCGAGAATAATATGTTCCTGGCCGGTGTCCTTACTATTATGGGACAAGTCTCACCTACCGAAGCCAAACAGCTACTGGCAGATATCCGAAGGACCTATATGGGAAAAGGTAAACAACGCCGGATATTTACAGCGAGTTCGGAGGGAGGCATCAGCGATACTAAATTCACGCCTTTCACTCAGACACACGAAGGCCACTTCGTTGAATTCGATAAGCATAATGAAGGTAAGATCGTTAGTGCCAATGGCTGGAGTAAGGAATTGCTCGACATGCACGATAAGGCCGGCCTTGGCAAAGGAGGGGAGTATCTTGCCCAGCTGTTCAAAAGGAAATTCCACACTACAATTATTCCTGTTCAACAAACGGTGCTGAACAACTTCATTTTCCCTTTGATGAAGATCATTGATGAATGGAAGGGAACAAAATTCTATGATCTGCCGTGGACCATTAAACCTGTTATTCCTGTCGGTCTGGAGGGTGTTTTGGATATCAATTCACTCCTTACAGTTGATGAAGGCCGGCAGGAGATCGGTAAGGGTCCGATCGAGAACGGTACCGGTAAAATGCAGATCAGCCAGGTTAAGGGTAAGGCATCGCAACCGGCCGGCGAGGGGAACGATGAAGACGATCAAAACGAAGGAGGTACAAAATGATCGGCGTTAACATGCTCAAGACGAAGGTACTGATCACCACTGACGAGGTGATCTTTCATGCGCCCATGGACAACAATCCTGACATAAGGAGCATTCTCAGTAATATTATCATCGCTGAGCGGCGTTTTATTAAACCCCTGCTCGGTACTGTTATCTATAATCAGTTGCTTGATAATAAGAACTTACTCGTTACCTCGTCGAATAAGGCCTCGCTGGAGGCGATAGTGAATGCGGGAAGAAGCGAAGACCGGGATCCTATTACGCTACATGTCGGCGATTTTGTCAACTCCGACACCTACCTGAACGAACAACAGCAGGATCTGTGGGTAAACTACCTGCATAAGATCGTTGCCGAATGTGTTTGGTTTTGCGCCTTACCTACAAACCGCGCCCGATTCACTGGAAAGGGTGTGGTCAAAAACCATCCCGAAACGATATCAGAGAAGCAAGAATCGGTTACTGTAGATTTAAAGGACCTCAAGCACCTTTTGGACAAAGGCCTGCAAGAAAGGATCACGCCGCTGATCGATGATCTGCACCAATATATGTGCTCTGTTGGCTATCCAGGCTATCCCCGCGATTGTGGTTGTGAGAAATCCAGCACAAAAAAAATGAGTGGGGTGATCTTCGGTCTATACGATGACGATGACAGGAAAGGGAAGTACTGTGAAGAAACCGTGCCGGCTCAAACATATATACCTGCTTCCTACGGACCCAATGAAATAATTCCGTTCGAAAATGTTGACCAGGTATTGATACCATGGAATACCAACCGTAAAACACGTTTTGGCGCGGGCGCCACTTTCTCCGTTGAGATCTGGACCGGCACAATCTACCAAACCGTTTCCGTATCCGTTAGCCCTGATGATATCGACAACACAACTTATTATCTGATCAACCTGGCCGGCATCGTTGAAAGAGGCCGTGTAATTATATCGTAATGAATCTTAAGCATGTGTACGAAGGTTGGGCCAAATCACTTGGTTTGGTTGAAGTCAGCGAAGAAAATAAGGATCTGGCTAAGAAACGTGTGGCTATCTGTGTTGAATGCCCGCATGCGAAAGAACAGTGGTTGAAAAAATTCATTGATGGTATGTTGCAGAATGATGAAGTTGGTAGCGGTATTGGCTGTAGTAAATGTGGTTGCCCGGTAAATGAGAAGGCGCTTGTGGAAGATGAAAAATGTCCAGACGGCCGCTGGTAATTTTTTTGCTTAGTTTTGTAGTAAATAACTACCTAAAGAAGTAAATAACTAACATGGCTTTTTTGATAGGTCAGTGCTGTTTAGATCAAATCATTACTCCTGATCCGGTTAATCCGGATGCATCAGGAAAGAATGAGGTTATTCCGTTTTCGAACGTGGCTACTATAACCTTGCCCTGGAATAGTACTCGGATAAACCGGTTCGGTGATGCTGCTGTGATTGTCGTTGAGATATTAGGTGAAGACGGAAAGTACCGCCAAACGGGGGTGGAGATTGTTCCTAATGATCCGAATAACACGACGAGCTACGCAATTGATCTTGGAGGCCTTGCTACAGGCCGATTAATAATATCGTAATTATGAAACGAATTCTTTTCTTATTGTCCTTTCTTCTTGCAGCTGCTGCAGGTTACTCGCAGAGCTCATATTATATGCGCTACGATACTGTAGTAATCATGAGGTACGGCGGAAATGGTGAACTTACTATTCTGAACGCCGGCCGCGACTCTCAAAAGGGTGGCGTTCTATATAATACCGGCGGAGGGCGTACGGCCTTCAAGAAGACTGTAGCTTTAAATGATTCCACCCTCATTATTGGTGGTGACACTGTGGTTATTTTAGGAGGTGTAAAAGGTGGCTCAGCGCTCGATACTACTTCGTTATCGGATCGGATTGATTCCAAACTGAATATCTCTGATACTTTACTGATGCTGTACCCGTTCCTGCGTAAGAACGATACCGCATCCCTGAGCAATCGCATCGATCAACGGGTCAAATATTCCGATACCGCTGCAATGCTTGCCGTTTACTTACTTAAAGCAGATACCGCTTCGCTGAGTAACCGGATAGATGAACGCATGAAATATTCCGATACGGTAACGCTCAGCAATCGAATCGATGGGAAACAGCCAGCTGGTAACTATATAACCGGGCTTAATGGTGATGTGGCTGCAACCGGGCCAGGCCTGGCAAATGCTGTACTGGCTGCTACATCTGTTATACCTGGTACATACAAATTGGCAACCGTTGGGGTAGATCAGAAGGGGCGAACTGTTCTCGCAGCTAACGGTGTCGTTGAGCAAATTAATGATAGCACTTTTAGAATCAATGAAGATACTATCACGATACGAGGAACCGGTGGCGGCGCCGATTCTACCATTTTCGCAACCGTTTACGGCGTAGACACGGCGAAGGCGAATCTGCGCGATGAGATAGCGGCGATAACATTACAAACAGTAACAGACGCAGGCGCAACTACGAGTAATAAAATGGCATATACGACATTGCCTTATTTTCTTATTTCGGATAGTGCTAAGATACCGAACAAAAAGTATGTCGATACAAGGCAGGAAGGCTATCTCGGTATGATATACAACGCAAATTCATGGTCGAATCTGAATGACTTCACGCAAACGGGCGGAATAGGTGCGGCAATAAATAGCAACAAAATAGATATTAGCGGGGGTAATGGAACATTTGTAAAAACACTCGATCTTAACTGGTACACGATGCTCGAACGATGGAAGATATCGGCGCGGTTTAAAATCACGAGTGCCCTCGCCGGTACGACATACGGCATTGGCGTTGGTATTCATTCTACTAACGGGTATGGTTCGGTTAATGCATTAGGAAGGATTGACCTAACCAACGGAGGTTCAGGCGGACAGTTGTTCCTAAACGGGCATACAGATAATTCACAGTTAGCCGCTAGTACATCGAACCTGCCTATTGCGAATAGTGATACCATTGTTCTTACGGTTGAAAGAAAAGTAGATTCGATAATTGTATACGCTACTAACATAACCCAGTCTAATGCAAAGGTTAGGGTTGGATACAAATATGATATTACAGCATCCATGGCCAAGCAACTGCCGAACACTGGTAAATTTTCCTTATTTGCATTTGGTGGGACACAGACCATAGATTCAATTTCAATCACTTCCGGAGAGATAAAAAATTCAACATTACTGGTTATTGGCGATAGCAAAACACAGGCGTATTACGCTGATAATTTTAACTCAAGATACGCAACTCAGCTTGATGGGGTATATAAATCAACGGTGCTACACGCAGGAGGGTATGATCGTACAACCGAATGGGTGACTTATCTGCCCGAGCTAAAAGCCTTATCGCCGAAGCAAGTTTTGCTAACAAACCCAAGCAACGACCTGCGAAGTGGAATAAGCTCTGGCACATCGCAATCTCAATACAACAGGATTGTAGACAGCCTTATGTCGTGGGGTATTGATGTTTTTCACGCACTATCTTTTTATGAAACAGCGCAAGATAATAGTGCATGGAATACGTATATAATATCAACATATCCCGCTAACCGAATTATAGATACATGGACGCCGACAAAGAACTGCACAGGGTGTATTTCCGGCGATGGCATCCATCTTACAAAGAAAGGTAATGATACTGTGTACACGGCTATTAAAGATAGCTATAAGGTGATAATGGGTTCTGGATCGGGCAGTTCATCCACTGCTACTTTTTCAGGAACTGATAATACAATTGCAATGTTTTCCGGTGGAAATCTAATTAATAGTTCCGTGTATCAAGACAACGACCGCGTATATATGTCAAAAGGATTCGAGAGCGCAACAACGTCCCCCGGATTCGATTTGTACAAGACGAATGCGGCGACTAATGAAAAAGGTTGGAATTTCTACAATGATGCGACAAATATGTACATAGCAACATTCAATGATGCGCGAAATGCCGTATACAACGCGATGAAATTTAATAGAACCGGAAACGCTGTAAATTATATTGCCGCACCGCAGCCTTTTGTCGTAGGAACGTCTACTGATCCAGGAACGTATATGCAATCGGTTGTAACTACTACTGCGCCTATTTTGCGATTAAGGACATCGAACGCAACGGGCGGGTACATCGGATTTGATAATTCCTCAACTACAAAAGGGTATATCGGCTACGGAAGTTCATTAACTACAGGAGCGAGTAACAACGATATAACAATAAGATCGCAGAATGACACTATTCACTTCTCGAATAATATAGGCACCAGTATGGCTAAGGTAGCAGCCGGTAAATTATATGTTACCGCTCATGCGATAGGTAGTAATTCAGATAGTTCCGTGATTTGGGATCGATCGACAAATGAATACAAGGTAGCTAAGATTAACGGGCTTACATCTTTGAATGGCACCACCACACATGACTTCGGAACGATTGCAAATAACAGCAGCGCGACAACAACCATATCGGTAACAGGAGCCGCCGATGGCGACTATGTATTGGTAACAAAACCAGTCGCAAGCGGTTGGAGCAATGGCGAATCTTATACCGCGTGGGTTAGCGGCCCGGATATCGTTACAGTACGACAGAACAATAACAGCGGCGGTTCTGTCGACTTTGGGTCGCAGACTATAAATGTCAAAGTGATCAAGCAGTAGTTGTTAATTAATCCGGCCATAAAGCCTTTCAATATGGAAACAATTATGGAGCAACAATTAAAAGACAAGGTTGACGAGATTGGCGAAAAGGTCACCTCTATATTAACATTGATTCGCGGGAATGTGCTCGATAAGAACGATCAGGGCGTAATTGGAACCGTAGATGATTTGATAAAAAGAGTGACCACATTGGAGAAATGGAAGGATCGTATGGTGTGGATGGTGATAGGAATGGGGTTGCCTGCCAGTGTGGGTATAATGGAAATACTTAAAAAAATATTCTTAAAATAACATGGAAAATTCTATTCACGCAGCAATTGCGTTTATACTTGGTAACCGGCCTGACGGTTATTACCTGGCGTCGTTTTTCTTCGCCGTAATAGCGGTATTGATAAGCATGTACATTCATTCGCGCCGCAGAGACAAAAGCAGCCCAAACACGCCATACAGATTCTCTTGGTTCTTTTTGATTTGGGATAATATAAAGCGGGCATTTGTCGGCCTGCTTGTTACGTTCCTGCTTCTGCGCTTCCTTGGCCCAGCCAGCATGGAGTGGGCTGTAGCGATAAGTTTTTTTGTAGCCGGCAGTCTGGATACAGCAATCGCGTTCATTTTTGAGAACTTCAATTTCCTCAACTTCCTGAAGCAAAACCGGGACAAACTCCCAACTAAGCCATGAAGCAAGCACCCTGGATCCTCTGCTGCATCCTCTTCGCGGTAATACTTTACCTACAAGCCTGTCCGCGCAAGCAGCCAGCTACTGTTTCTGTCAGTGAGTATGAGGCTATGAAAAAGGCCCTCACTGATACCGCCAACTATTATGAAGATATCATTAAGGCCGATGATGCGGCGATCGAGCTGGCGACGGTCAAGGCTGAAGAATCGGATCAGCGTACGCGTGAGACAGAAGATAAATTAAATGCTTCGCTGGCGGATAATGCGCGGCTGGTTGCAAAGATTGATGCAGGAAAGAAGGAAAAACCGGATAGTTCATTTATACCGGTGTCGCCTCGATATATCGATGGCTGTGATTCACTAGCGCTAATATCAGGTGGGCAGGATCTGCTCATAAGTAAGTATAAAAAGGATAATGCTGGTCTGAAGGCCGCAAAGGAGCAGGAGATTGCCACGCGTGATAGGAAGCTACAGGACCAGGCGGGCTTCAATGCATCGTTAAGTAAACAGCTGGATGATTGCCTGGCTAAATACAAAGAAAAGGATAGTGCTATAATAAAGAACCAATGGTTTGGCGAAATCGGACTGATCGGAAATGCTTCGCAGCCGATCGGCGGCGGAGAGATTGGTATTACGCTTATCAACAAAAAAGGCGTGATGTATGGTGTGAAGGCGCAATTGTCCGCTGGCCAGTTGTGGTATGGTGCGAAAACCGGATTTAAACTATTTCAATAAAAAAGCCCACCGTGGGAGCGATGAGCTTAGAATGAGCACAAAATTACAATTCAAATTTAACCAAATTATTTTTTATGCGACAAGCAATTGTATTGTTTTTGATCCCGGTTGTTATCAGCATTCTGGGCGTCATTGCCGTGAACTCGTATAGGGGCCATGAAATCGATCATAAACCTGCCGCGTATGGCCCCGGCACAGGATATGAATTAGTTACCGAAGAATACACTGTAACCGCGAGCTCGCATTACAAATGGCACCATGGCACTTCACCAGGTTGGTTATGGATTGTTGGAATTCTTTTTTTTGCTGCCGGTGGGGCTTATGTTTATTACACTGACAAGGAAGTGAAAACATTCAGTTGGAAAGTTCTTGCTATTATTTGGCTCGCTGGTATGTTCTCTTTGTTCGGCAAGCATGTTGTGAAGTACAACAAAAAGGAATACGTCAAAAAGATTGATAAGGCGACGTACGAAGCGAACAAAGGTAACCTTGATGCAATCTTTCAACCGTGATCTTCCGTATCAAAAAGGGAAATCATTATTCCCGTCCATTGCGAATCGGTATCTGGTGGCGCCGAACTCGCTTTTCCTGGGCGGTGAAGTTTACTGAAAGCTGCAGATATGATCTCGGTAACGAAGATCAATTCGACACTAATAAGCTCGTTGGTATAGGATACGTGCCCGGGCATCATGTTGATTCTGCCCGGTTCGGATGGCGATATGATATTGAGAAGGGTATGATCGAACTATTCGCATACTGTTATCTCAACGGCAGGCGCATCATCAAAACGATCGGGTATTGTAAAATTGGACAGGAGTACAATATTGATTTATATGTCTCCAGGTGGGCATATTACTTCAGTTTGATTGAAGCCGGTTCAACCATTAGTGAAACCGAAATTGTGCATGCCCACAAAAAACGATTAAAATACCGCCTCGGTCCCTACTTCGGCGGCAACCAGGTGGCGCCGCATGATATCACAATCGAAATAAGTAAGCTATGAAAATTAATCGCAAACATTTCTTTGATACTGTTCGCACAAATCTATTTCGTGGCAAGCTACAGCAAAGCCAGGTTGAAGGAATGGAATCAATATTACTGGTATGGGAAACATCAGGATATGCAGATATCAGATGGTTGGCGTACATACTGGCGACTACCTTACATGAAACAGCGCGAACCATGCAGCCAATCGAAGAATATGGAAAAGGCAAAGGTTACCGGTACGGTAAAAAGATCAAAAGGTCCGGGGTATCATATCTCACACCTGATAAATTATACTACGGTAGGGGGTATGTCCAACTCACCTGGTATGAGAATTACGAGACCATGGGCAGATTATTGGGCGTTGATTTACTCAATAATCCAGATCTTGCTCTGCAGCCCGTCATTGCATGCAAAATCATGTTTGAAGGCATGACGCAAGGCGATAGTTCTTTTGGCGACTTCACCGGTAAGGCATTGGAAAATTATTTCAATGACAAAAAAGAAGATTGGGTGAATGCCCGGCGGATCATTAATGGAACAGACAAGGCTGGATTAATAGCAGGATATGGAAAGAAATTTTATAACGCGTTAAAATAAACCGGGGACGGGGTTTCCGAACAAAATGTGTCATGCAAGTAAAAGAAAAATTCGTCTGCAATTCAGTAGTCGATACAAAGTATAACAACGGATTTGAGCAACGCCACGTTCACTTTAATGCAACGTATAGCAAGGAAGGCGAAAATGCAGATTATTCGAAGGCTACGCCGTCTGGAACGTTGACAATGCAGATCGACAAAGATACACCGGCCTATGATCATTTTCAGCCCGGTAAAAGTTATTACCTAACATTCGATGAAGCGCCTGCACAATAATGGCCCGGCGTAGACCATATCCTAATCCAACCTACACACCCAGCGAAGATACCCGCAGGCGTATTGCAGCGCTTATGGAGCCTGAAAAAGCGAAAGAATTGAAGTTGGTAGATAAGTGGGTGCCGCTCGGCGGCTGGCAGCTCTGGCGATGGGATACGCTGGAAGATGTGAATTTCGAATAACCTTCAGTACACTAATAAGCAGTAGTTATTACGGCCTGGTATTCTTGCCGGGCCTTTTATCATCTTCCCGGCGTCAGGAAAATGTTCTCTAATAACCGCTCTAATAAATCTCTAATAAACTCTAATATTTTTTTCTCTTTATTTGAGGGCGCGGATTGAAGAGAAACCCGATTACCGCAACGAGTATATTCAACAACTTTTTCATAACTCTTTTTTATAACCCTCAGTAGGGTATTGGGGAGCCCCGGCGAAAGTCGGGGTTTATTATTAAAACATATTCAAAACGTAAGGCATATTCACATAAGAATACCCTTCGACCCTATCAACGTCTTTAAAGGCTATATGAACGATAGAAGTGCCTTCGCATTCGATCTTATCTACTAACATTATTTCTTTGTCAATCGCGTCCTTACACGTTGTGTAGTGGGCTTTGCCGCCGTCCGGCAGGTAGATTGTAATTAGCTTATGTTTCATGCGGTAAAAGTAGTATGGGTGCGGGAAATAATATTACGGGTTCCCGTAACGATGCTAATTATACGCTACAATAAAATATCAAACACATCATTCGCGTTAAAACGGTGCTCTTTAACGATGTAAGCAAAGCCGCCATCTTCCTCGACCGTCTCCATGTTTTCAACCCATTTACGGCCTGATAGCGTATTGTCGGCTGCATCGTAAGAAAGCGAGTAACCGTCAATTTGCAACCCGTAACCCGCCAGGTAGCAGATAATCGGGTATAGATGTTTTACTGGGATGAGCTGCGCACCGGCCAGGGCCTGCCGGATGGTGGTGCTCGGCAGATCCAGTTCTTTTTCTACTGTAGTAGGAGCAATCGCGGGATGGGATTTGAAGAAGGCTAAAAGTAATTCGTTTAATTTTTCTTGCATGCGGTAGAGTTATTGGTTTATAAATTCCATAGCCGGTAGCCCGGCATGGTGCGATTAGTAAATACAATAACTCCCGTCTTCACGAATATAAATAGTACGGGCGTCATCATGCTCGTCTTTAACTTTGTAATAAGCAATTCCGTTATTGTCCGTCCAGCATGTTCCAAAAGGGGCATTTTCTTCAAAATCCTCAATCGAATTACATGCTACATCCATAAATTCTACTCCCTTTTCGCCATAGCCGATTTCAACACCTTTATCATCTGTGCCTAAAAGCTCGTTTAATTTATCGACATCCAATATGTGTTTCATGATATTATTTTTGAGGTTTTTAATTCCTTTGGGGCCGAAGCCCCTGGTGCGATTAAAGAAAGTTTACCTAGAAACCATATATTCCAACTGATCTACAGCCTCTTTATCGGAACCTGTTACAGTGTAACGACCGTTATTGTAGTCAATCCGCGCAACTTCTTCGGAGTTGAAATTAACCGTTAAGGCGTTTTCTGTAGCATCTGCCTTGTATCCTGCAGTCCAGTCTTTGTTAATTTCAGATGCCCAGGTTTGAAATCGGGTAGCTTCTACCGCAGGAATAAGGTCAGACAACTCAGCCATTACCCACTCGACGTAATCGATCTCAGTCACACCCGCTTTTTCGTCACGCTCGATCTCGTCTTCGTTGCGTTCTACCCAGTATCCTTTTGCAACCTCCTGCGCCTTTAAGGTGCCTTCTTCGCTCAAAAGCCCGGTTTCTGTCAGGGGGTAGTGTTCAGGGTAAAGGTTAAAGTTAGCGCGGAATAATTCGCGGATGATCTGTTGAATGTTTTGACGGTTCATATAGTTTTTCTTTTTACTGCGCCGGCTTTATTGCCTTTGCTGAAACAAAGATAAACAACATTTTTAAATTATCACACATGTGTGATAATTATTTTGAGTTCTTGATTTCGGTCAATTCAGATCAGGCCTTCAAATTAAATCGGTCGCCTTTGATATTTCTTTAGAAATGATTTACTACGCCCTTCCAACTTATCTTTCAAATAATAATTTGCCATTTTTTCAAGGTCCGGTAATGCGCCTGCTGGGATGTTATTGCCTGATGGCGGTTTGTCATATCGTAAATCTTTAGTCCCAATCCAGGCAACCAGGATATTGTATCCTGGTATAATTGAGCAATGCCCGTCAAGGCCATGATTTCGAATGAAATTATCCATTGCGGTATTGTCTTCAAACCTGTAAGGCTTCCCAATGTTGAAAGGGGGGGAGTTGGTCATCAAAAACCCAATACCCTTTTCATTTTCCGGCAGCAAAAAAATTACTTCGCCGGCAGACTCTTTACTTTCTGTCATAGCTAAAAGTACTTAATATTTAAAATAGGCCCCCTTTCCGGGGGCCATACGTTTAATCCTGACCTTCTAACATAATCGTAATGACGGGTTCCCAATCGTCACCCGGGTGGCATTTTGATGTTAACCGGTAGGTCGTTGTTCTTTCGGATCCCTTTTTAACTGGGAGCAAAACCTCGAAGATTACAGTTGAATCATCTGGTCTCGAAACAACATAATTGATGCTCATCCAGCAGATATCCCAAACCCATACCGCTTCATTTTTTCCTTCAATTAATGACCAAATTTCACTGGTGATAGCGACAGGGTATTTGTACATCCGCGTGTCGCTGGGGTAGAGTGCGGTTACATCAACTAAAATACCATCTTCAATGGCTTGCTTTCTGGTGTAGGAGTGAATTGGATCTCCGAATAAGTCTTTTAAATCCATCTTTTTTGTGCTCCCTGATATCGGGTTGAGCGCCCCGTTTCATTAAATAAATGTACATCAAATGTTTGGTATTACCAAACTTATTTGTATTTTAGTGTTGTAATAGTTCTTTGATAACAAAAACCCGGCAGGCTCCGGAATATAAATGCCACAATGACTATGTACAACTTAGTTATGAAGCTGCTGACTTTGAGTCAGCAATTCCCAGATGGATTCTCCTTAGTGCTTCCGGATGGTTCGCTTCTGAAAATTGAATGGATGTGGGGAACGGAAATCGAGGATGGCCCGAAGGGGCTGAAAATTCGAGAGGCGTTCGGCATCAGGTTCTCTGGAGATTGGGGTAACACAATCATAACGGTGTACGTTGCGAAGGGTTAAACCAAAAGAGGGGGAGAACAACCTCCCCCTCTTTTAAAATTATAAATCGAATGGAAAACATTATTAAGGGATTACATTACTTAAAAGGTATGCCCGAAGAAACCATTGAGGAAATGGAACGCATCGCCCTGCCATTGTGGGAAGATTTTTATTTAACATTTAAGGTTGAAGATTGTGATGTGAAACGGGTGACTTTTAAAGTAATTCAGGAACGAGCAGCTCCTGATTATCCTGGTATCGATCTTTTGGAGCAAAAGGACTTGATTAGAATTACGCGTCAGTCGTTTGACAAATTCTTTCCCGACCATCATATTATAGTCCACCCTTATCCATTTATACCTAACCCCGTTGCTGAAGTTGACTCTAAATGGATTGAGAAGAAAATGCTGGTGACCGGTACCAGGTTAAAGGATATTGTAGCTGAGACGGGATTAAACAAGTCATACTTGTCTACTTTGATAAATGGGAAAGACCCATTATCGGATATGGCAAAAGCTATGTTTTATTACTATTTCCTTTCAAAAAAGGACAAGGAGGGAACTGTTCGTAAGGAACAAAAAAAAGACTAATCGAAGTTTTTAAGCTATTGAACAGCATAACCTTTTATAATTGGGGGCCTCATACCTCTTCAGGATAAGTAAATCCGGCGTTAATGGTTAGCGCCGGATTTTCATTTGGCAAATTTCTTAAGAAGAACGAGCCGATCGTAGAATGATGCAAATGTATTCTTCCCAATATTTGCCCTGGCAAAGGCCAAATGCCCTCGGATGAATTTTATGACGTCGATAATCTTTTGGTCTTTTGTTATATGTATTTCGTCCGGGAATTTCGCGGTATTAAAAAATTGTTCGAGTTCTTGCAGGTCCTTTTCTGTGTACATAGTGCGCGAAGGTATTGATTTAACTCAATTCATACCATCCCAGCCTACCTTTAACCGGCCGGAAGCGGTTGGCTTTAGACAACCGGTCCATTAGTATGGTACCGCTAATCGCATTCATCAGTTCATTCCAGTACAGATTTGGATGCCTTTCTCCAAGTGCTGTTGCAAGCATCTTGCGTGTGTAAGGGCCTTTGCCGGCTTTCATTATCTGCACTAGGTTGGTTGCATATTCAGATTCTTTATATACGGTACTTGTTTTGCGTCCAGGCATGGCGTAAAGGTCGTTAAATTTGTACATGAAAAAGATCCCTGTGTCATTTCAATTAAATGGGGAACAATATGCAGGCACGCTTGAAGAAGTAGCGGGCGCCGGCGGTGGCGTATGGCACTTGATGGTTGATAACTTTTACTGGGGGCGGTTACGGCGGGTGGACGACCAATGGTACTTTGATGAAAGCAATCGACAGGTTGGCGAACTTAAAGATCATTTTGTCGCCACGGTTATCGCTTGGTATGAGTGATTCTATTTAAAATCCTTGAAGAACTCAGCAGGAGTGGTGCCAAGAGCTGTAATTGCCCTGCCCAAGGTGGTTGATCTCATATCAACACCGTTCTCCATATTGTACCATTGCCTGCGATCGAAACCATGTTCATAAGCAAAAGCCTCCTGGCTGTAGCCAGTAGCCTCTCTCAGTTTGCGAATTTTGTTACAAATTTTCTGAACGAATTCTTGAGATTCATCTAAAGATTCAGCCCCTTTCTTTGAAACCTTTTTGCCGCTCATAGGATAAAGTAAACAAAACGCGTATACCTATACAACGTATTGTGATCCCCGTATTATAATACGTGAAAATGCTTTATCTTGGAGTTTTCATAGGATAAGGTTTAATGGTTAACGGTATTTGATTAGTATGCCTCCCCTCCGGGAGCCTTTCTCTTTGTGAAGTATTTTATTACACTTTACCAGGTGCCGTGTCTACGGCACCTGTATTCTGATTATTCTAACCTCATTATAAACTTTCTCACCCATCCTGGAAAGCGTGTATAAAAACAGCTGCTCATTTGAGCGGCTGTTATATTTTTAGACTGTTTGTATTAATAATGTATTAGTTAAATTGAAAATACTTTTATAAGTAATAGAATAACAAAGTAATACAAAGTGGTGTATAAATCTGGTCGGAACCTCCGAGGCTATTTTTTGAAACCCGCTCTAGTAGCGGGTTTTCGCTTTAATGCCCGTCTGGCGTGAGTTGTGTAAAAGTTAAAGAGCGTGAACGGGCGGGGATGGGTGTTTAAAAACCGGCGAATTGTATTAGTATTGTAGTAGTAATAATACACCCCTAACGCCGTATGAAGTATTCTGTAAAGCTCATTCTATATACCCATCAGGCCAATGCTCAGGACCAATATCCGATTTATATTCGGATTACAATCAACAGGAAGCAATCTTATATTTCCACTGGCCACTTTATAGATAAGAAGTACTGGGATGAGAAGGCTGAGAGAGTGAAGGCCGGCCACCTGCAGGCTGCAACCATCAACCCCGATATAACCACACGTAAGCAGGCAATTATTCAACAGATAGTAGAGCACCAGGTAAAAGGCCAAACCATCACCGCTTCTGCAGTAAAAGTCCTGGCAACCGCCAAAGGAGATCTTCATAACCTATTTGAATTTGCTGAAGCCTTCAGCAAAGAAGTGGAACACAAACGTGAGGAAGGCACCCTTGAAAACTACAGGAAGCACCTGAAAGTAGTTGAGCTATTCCATGGGAGCAAGTCCCTTACATTCGAAGAAATCACGCATGAATGGTTGGTTAAATTTGAAGCATACCTCCGGGCGCCAGTAAAGGAGGGTAGGGGTGGCTTAGGTGGTAATTACATCTATATTATTTGGAAAACGCTTAAGACCTTTTTTAATGCGGCCATAAAGCGCAAGGTTATTGATCACTATCCTTTTGATACTTACGAGAACCCGGAATACGAGGCGCCGCATAAGGATTATATGACGCTTAAGGAACTGGATAAGCTTGAAGAGATAGCAGATGCCACCCAGGATCCGCTGATAAAACAAACAACGGTATATTTCCTGCTCGGCTGTTACACCGGCCTGCGGATCTCTGATCTGAAAAAGTTCGACCTGAGCAAACATATACGTGATGGCCGGTTATATTTACGGGCAAAGAAGAATGGAGAATGGGTAACCATGCCGGTTATTGGAAAACTTGCCCGGCATCTGGAAAGGGTGAAAGGGTGCCAACTTACCAGGGCTGAACAGGAATTAAACCGTACACTAAAAAAACTGATCAAAGGAAAAAAGATCACCAATCACTGCGGCAGGCATACGTTTGCTATTACCATGTGCGCAGAGCGCGGCATCAGCGCAGAGACAGCAGCAGAGTTGATGGGTATCACCCTCAAAACGTGTGTGGAAAATTATTACAAGGTAACCAACAGGAAGATCGATAAAGAGTGTGCGGCGGCGTGGGAATGAGCTATAAATTATAGAGTTTGATTGTATATGAGGTTAACGAATCATTTGAATTTATCAATTCGATTACCTTTTTTAAATCTTCAGGCGGTAATTGCCCTAAAAACCTGCCACCTTCTCCATTTATTTCACGAAGACAGGAACCAGGGAACCGGGTGGTTAATTGAGAGCAATCTATAAATGAGTTGTGTCTTAAAAATTGATATGATTTTCCAGGAAATATTTCTAATTGCAACGCTTGTAATGTTGGGTTATTGGTCAAATGCATGTTTACTGTAGTGTTGATAAACACTGTTGCAAATTCCGATTGATCACTTGTCATTCCGACAATTATACTAATTTTTGATTTTGCTGGCTTTGACTCTGTGTCATAGAATAATTCAAAAACTTTTCCAATTGTTAGGTCTGCAACTGTATACATTTCCTACATAGTCTCCTCTATATATTTTAGCATTTCACCGTTTACACCGGCATCTTTTGCTATTTCAATAATTGACATTTCTGTATTTTCACTGGCAGCTTTCCAGGCGTTGTCGTGAGAGAGTTCAGTTAATTCATTGAAGGATTTTGTTCTATAACTTTCAATGGATTCATCCAGAAATTTGATGGCGCTTTTAGAAAGGAAATCAAGATCTGGTTCACGTAGAGCTATCACATTGTACGGAGCTTCTGCTTTAATATACGACATCAACTCTTCCTTGTAATAATCAGGCACATGAAGATAACCGCTTTTACCCTCAGCTAATTTTACGAAGTCATAAAGTTGTGACGGAACCGGCCCGTTTGCCATTGCCACATATTGATCACCCATAAAAGTGCGTCCGTATGTGGCAATATGTTTTTTGTCAGCAAAATATAGAATCTTAAAAAGCTTATGTTTATTAAGCTTAGATCCAACTTTACTGAGGACATATAAGGCAGGTGCCAGGAATTGTGCTATTTCACTCTTTTTTTCCATCAATGGGTTTACCGATCTTTACCTATATAACGTGTAAAAATGCTGAAAGTTGTCCTTTTAAAACGCTTAATCGTAACTGGTTATAAAATAGTGGATTAAAATGGGGGAGTAAATGCTAACCTATCCGTTGATGATTAAAGGTATGCAAACTTATTCACTATTGGAAATGATGTTTGTCACCTATACTTAGCGTCTTTTCTTTATCATATTCTTCAAACTGGCCACCGTAGCCTCCAGCTCAGATACCCGCTCATCCATGGTCCGTTGACTTTTCGTATTAAGCTTTTTGTCACCGATGCCCAGGATAACCCAGGTAGGGGAGTACCCGTACTTTTCGCAGGTAATGGCCAGTTGCTCGGGAGTTGGTGCCCGGGTGCCGGCTTCATATGCGGCTTTGCTCGTTCTGTGTTCGCCGATCGAGGTCATGAATTCATCTACTGTATCGCATACACCTTCTTTGATCACTTCCTCCATTATGAACAGGATCCTTTTGGTGATGGCAGGGGTGTACTTCTTTTCCTTCTTCTTTGCTGTTTTGGCCATTGTTAATTACAAGCTTTATGAATCAAGAATACTAAAACAAAGAAACCAACTGCAGCCCATGGATTACCTTTGGGTGCCGTACTGTTATTCGAAGTCCAACTTCCGCTACTACCGCCACCTCGATGATGGCCGCGTACAAATGTGCCGTCTTTACGACGGTATGATTTGATGTAGCCCATTAGTTTTGAATGGTTGTTAATTTCCCATTTTCGAAGTAGAGGTATGAGTCACCATAAACCCATTGCTCAAATGTCCTTTGGCCGGTTATTGTTTTATTGATGTCTTTGGGTTCGCCCCATGACAACCTACATAGTTCTTTATTCCAGCCAATAATCACTTTCCCAGTTAATAGGACATTCCAATTTTTTAAACCGTATTTTTTCTTTATAGATTCTGCATATGATTTTGTCCAAAAATTTTCCTCTAACTGTCTCTCGTTAATTGAATTATCTCTTGAATAAATAGAAGAGATGGAAACTTGTTTCCCGGAATCGTCATTCAACCAATATTTATTTGATAGGGTATCTACTTTCACTAAACGATATTCCTTCCCTGCTTTGATATTAGGGTCAAAAAGAATAATATAGTTGACTACAGGTTTGGCTACATAAGAACCCAGAATTCCTTTAGATAAGCTCAATTCATCCTTAAGATCATCCGGTTTTAAAATTTTATATGAGACAGCATTTTGAAATTCAAACTTGAGCTTTAAATTATACTTGGTGTATATCCAGTACTGAGAATAATCTTCTTTACCAGTATATTTTGCACTTGGCTTGCCAAGTACTTCAAAAGCATAGGTTGTATCGAGAGCAACCTTTTCGATCATCCCTTCAAGATCCATTTCAAAGTCATACGAATTGATAAATTTATTATGGTTATAACTTTTTAAAGCTTCGGCTATTTCATACTTTTTTGGTGTAATGATGAAAGCTGGTTCATTTGATAGGGAATAATAAAATATCTCTGTGCTTTTATATAAATAGGAATGATAAGTTGAAATTCCTATACTGTCTAAAAGTGTTTGGATGGTATTACCTGGTGTAATGAAAGGCTTACCATCCGGCCAATAACAACGATTTTGGGCATTTAATCCAATAGTAAAGAACGTAACTATGATGGTTAAGGCTAGTTGATTAATAAGCTTCATGATGAAATAATTGGGTTTGAGTTTCAATATAGTTTCGGGAATCCCAATTTTCGTTGTTGTGACTTCGTGACTACAGTTCGGTTGACCACGGTCAATTAACCTTATTTTAATTTTTTATTGATTACAATTATTTTTAAATTCATTGTCCCATTTATTCTGTGATTGCCCCTGATTTTGGATTCCTGTACTGTTAACCCAAAAACCGAAGCAATTATGTTGTACCAAAATTTTTCACCTTAGTATTCTCTATTCCATTATTTTCGCGGTCTTCTTTCCGGTATAATCCGGATAAAAATTATTGGACTTTAGTCACTTTACGATCGAAACTGGGAATTTCAATTAAGCAAAGTAGACTACAGGACGCCGATTCGGCGTGGCGTGTAGTTGCTGCTTAAAGGTATCCCAGTACCTGATCGTGGTAATGAAGCCGCGCCTTTTTTTACCTGCACCAACTTCACTCAGACATCCAGAACTGCGCGTAATTAACCCCTAAAGAAACATTGCCATGATTACTATTTGCTGCAAAGGCTGTACTTCTAACTGCCCCGTAAATCATCTGCCTTTAAGTTCGCGCCTATCAGCTTGCCCACTTCGGCCATTGCAGATAAAAACTTTGCCTGATCCCATTTTAATTCCTTCAAAATCTGATATTGTCCATAGCCACGGATCTCAGCCCTTATATATGCCTGTCCATTTTCTAAATTCCATAGCGCCTTGGTTATTGCCTCTAAACTAGCATTTACATCAATGTCACCAGGTGACACCGTTACCTTGCCGGGGGTGGTGTTTTTAGCACCGTGGGTTGAATTATTCAACTCGTGGCGAAAGGCGATATTTAATTGCGTGTATACCGCATCCATTCCCTCTCCTTTGCTTAAAAGCTGAGATAGGGTTTTAGGCTTGTATCCAGCCTCTTGACTTATTTCCTCTTGTGTCTTTCCGGTTTTTGCCTTTATCGTTCTGATTAAGGCTTGAACATCCTTTTTAGATTTCATCTAATCGAAAGGTTGATTTATTCAATCTTTTCTAAAGTTGTAAAAGTTGACAAAAGGTTGAAAAAATCAACCTACATTTGAAGTGTCAATTATAGCATATCAAATATAGCACTATCAAAATGACACAGCAAATATTAGCAGCAGAACTGAAAGGGCGCGTTCGAAAGGATGATGATTTACTGTTGAAAATTGCTAAGGCTAACGGTGTTAGGGTCGATACAGTAAAAAGGTGGTTACGTAAGGATGATGAGACTTTAACGCTTTCCAAGAACCTGGATATTATCAGGGACGCATACGGCCTTTCAAAGGATGAGCAGCTTACACAGGAAGTAGAATTGGTGGTGTAGAATAGTAATAGTCCCACAAAGAATGCAATTTTTTTTCACAATGTCAATACCGGCATCCGGCCAGCTACATGGACCCCGAAATAAAAAGAGAGTTTGACAGGCTTCACCGAGAGATTAAATCGCTCAAAGAAACACAGGTTAAATCTACCTGGGTGTCGCCTTCATGGGTAACGGACCTGACCGGCTGGAATAAGGAGAAGCTAAGGATGGCGAGGCAGCAGGGGATTGTGAAGTATAAGGAAAGTGAGGGAGGCGGTTATCTGTACCAACTGGAATCGATCCCCGAGCATTTTATAAAGAAAGTATCATAACAAAATCCGACATATGAAAACGTATCGCGTAACCCTTAAGATCATGGCCGATGGCCAAACCAGTTCTTTAAGTTCTACCATCCCGGCATACCACGATGCCGAGGCTATTGATAAAGTAATTGATGCTAATGATCTGGCCGGCCAGGTGACGGCATCGAGAGTGGAGCAGGTTAACTGACGACAATTATGGGTGATGTAAATAAAAGATGGCGAAAAAGAAATCCTGAAAAGGTAAAGGCGCATTGGACATTAGGCAATGCTATTAGGTACGGTAAAATGAAGCGGCAACCTTGCCAGGAATGCGGGAATGCTAAAAGCCATGCTCACCATCATGATTATAATAAGCCTTTAGATGTGATTTGGTTATGCCATCCCTGTCATTGGAAAATGCATGGATGGGTTAAACAGGAAAAAGAAAAGGTGGTTGTTGTAACGAAAAAAGATACTCTACGGCCTGTCGTATTGGAGTTGCGAAGTCAAGGAAAGAGTTACAAACAAATTTCTTCGATTACAGGTGTGCCTAAAGGAACTATTTCAAAGTGGATTAACAATCCAGATTACAATTAATCAAAAAAAATAAAACTGTGAAACCGAGAACGATCGCCCTTGTTGCAATTGGCTTTGTAGTGTTGATTATGCTGGCGAATTACTTTTTGCAACACCACTGATCTCATTGAGTGAAAAACCCAATCCACGTTATCCATGAACAATAAGTGCTTACCGATGACCACAGAACAGGCGATCAAAGCCTGCGAACGAATCATGAAACTTTAAATTTCTCAGCCATGCGCGTTATACAGAACGGTAATGATACCAGGTTGATACCTGATTCATACGATATAGAAGCCGCTGAACAGGAAGCGATCGTTCCAGCCCCTGTTTTCGAAACAGGTCCGTTATCGATCGAAGAGGAAGCGTTCCTTGTGTACATGCAAGTGTATCAACTCACCGGTTGTGAAAATAGAGCGGCTGCTGCTTATTACGAAATGCTTAATGCCTAATGCCATGATAGTACTCTCCCAAAAGTTTCAGCACGAAGAGCAGGACTTCGAAATATTCGTGAAGTATGACGAGGAAAAGAAACAGCCAATCGAAGTAAAGCACATCAACCTACGCACTCACGGCAACTGGTATCCTGTCGGTACCATCATGACGAAGTTCTTTAAAGATGCGGTGTGGAAGCTGATTAGAGAAACAGACTGGGAGGCCGTTAGAATTGAGAAGGAGAAAGCTCCAACCATTGCAGACTTTATTCATCCTATACTCCAGATCGCCGCCAGCCCTTTCCTGGTTGCCGGTAGCGAAGTAAAGGAAACATATAATTAGTACAGGACGGGTTCATAGCCGGCCAGGTAATCCGTACCAACCGGCTTTTTTCAAACTTTTTTGATATGGGTAGCAGAAAGAAGAAAACGATTGCTGACAAAACTAAATTTTTGACATGGTATCGTTCACTCTCAGTGATGGATAAGATTGCTTACAAATCATACCTGTTCAATTATTGCCGCGCAAGGATTCAGCTAAGGGATCTATTTATATACCCATACTTCTGGATAAATCGACCAATAGGCAGGAAGAGAGCTATTGAGACAGGTTACTCGATCACATGGAAATAAACAAAATTCTAGCCTAATCATATGGAACTCTTATTGATCTCGACAGGAAACTTACATATAGGTTACAGCATTGTGGCTTTCCTTCTTCTTTTAGGTGTATGTGTTTTCATGTGGGCGGCAAAGACAGCTCATTGTTACGAGCACGAAGAGGATCCGGTTAGTGATCATGAGCCGGTGACATACAAACAGATTATGCGCAATGAAAAACTATGCGCTGAAATCATAAATAATTAGGCAATGGTGGATGGTGTAGCATTGTTTGCCGTGGTGATTGGAATATGTTCTGTTATCAGCTGGCGTATTGCAAAGTCAGAGAAAGCCTATAAAGAAATTGAATGATCTGTTTGGCCATTCACGGGCCAGCCTTAACCAAGGGGCGCCCTGTTTCAACAGGGGGCTTTTAAAAAGATTAGCTGGTGATCATCCAGCGTAACGTTGATTTAGGGGTTTTTTAAGGTCTACTGGTGCCGGCCTTTTCTAAGGCCGGCTTTTAAAAAGTTCTTTGAAAGTTATTGTTGGTTGTCAGTAAACAATCATTGTACATGCTAACCACTTCCGGCTGGCAGCCAACAACCTTTTTTTTCATATGGCAAGCAATCGTTAGAGTTCCCCCTGTTTCTACAGTTCCGGGGAACTTTTCGGGGAGGTAGCTCAGTTGGTAGAGCGTTGGACTGAAAATCCAAAGGTCACTGGTTCGATCCCGGTCCTTCCCGCTTCTTTTCATACGGCAAAGCAATCATTTAAAGCCGGGTGTTTCCACACTCGGCTCCCTTTAAACTTGCCGTATAACCGAATTTTTAAGGGTACGATCAATAACAACCAGGTCGGTATCGGCCCGACCGGTTTTAAACTAACTGGCGGGTAGCCTTTAAGCTCAGATCACAGCCGGGGACGGCCATGCGCCCCGGCACTTTAAAACGGTCTATCAGGTCTCGACCTACCAAAAACTTACCTGCGCAGTGCCTTCGAAAAAGGCTGCGGACCGGCGCGTAATCCGGAAGTTCTTTCAATGATCGCACAGAAATGTGTGGTTAAATTTTACCGAATGGTCCCGGTACCGCAAGCGCCGGGACTTATATCGCGAAGTAGAGCAGCTGGTAGCTCATCGGGCTCATAACCCGAGGGTCGCGGGTTCGAGTCCCGCCTTCGCAACAAACCATTTAGGAGCGCCCCATTGAAAAGTTCATTGATTATAACAAGTGCTGGTCATGAACGGTAAATGGTGTGATTAATGAACCTGCTGGTAGGCCAACCAGATAGATGGGGCCAATGAGTTTTGTTTTCATAGGATAAGGTTAATGGTTATTGGTGTTTGAATAGTAGCCCGGCGCCGAGCTGCGCCGGTTTTTAAAATGTCTTCTACGGGTCTTTTAATATGGATTCCCCGGGAGATTCTGCCCGGGGTTTTTAAAAACAGTTTTTATGAAGTACATCATCATATCACTCGCTCATGGTACCGGCAAGGAGCCTTGTTTCTGGCGTGCTAACAATGCCGGCTATACCAATTCCCCTTTTGCTGCAGGTATCTATACCGAAGAAGAAGTGAAGGCAAAACCGGACTATTACAACGATGGGTATACCGGAGTAGCCATACCGCTTACTGAACAGGCGATGGCGAAGCTCGGCTTTAAGTGCTCATTTGATGAAAAGGCTATTGAGCAGTTTTTTCAAACATCAAAAGGATGATCCAGGCAAAATTTCGCGGTAAGCGCATAGATAATGGTCAATGGGTACATGGTTACCTATTAGTTGGCGCCTTATGGGGATTTGATGAAAGTCATTGGATTTTTTGCGATGGCCAGTTTGCGAGGGTGATCCCTGAGACTGTTGGGCAGTTCACAGGCGCAATTGATCAAAACTTCAATAATATATATGAAGGAGATGTATTGTTGATTGCCGGTAGGAAGCTGAAAGTCATATTCGATAATTCCACTTTCTTAACAGTTGCCGGATCTGATCGCTACTCTTTAGGATGTTGGGGCTCGGAAGGGGTTAAAATAATCGGCAACATTCACGATCACCCTCACCTTTTAAACCCGCCGCAGGGTAACGCGGCTTTCAATACAATGAACAAATACATCGATCCCAAAGATCCGAACGAAGGTCAGGAACAGCAGGAAGCTGCAGCCGAGCAGGCCACTGAAGAAAATACTGAAGAAACTGGCGGGGAAGGCAAAGGAGCGCTGGTTGATTAATCGCAACCAGGTACAGGAACAACAAAGCCCGGGTTCGCGCCCGGGCTCATTAAATGACACTGTTAAAACAACACTATAAAGTTATGAAAATTCTGCTCAAAAAACTCCGCATAAGCAACTTCAAAGGTATCACCGCACTGGTGGTAAACTTCGCTATTGAAACAAGCATCTTCGGCGCCAACGGTACCGGCAAGACATCTATCGCCGATGCATGGTACTGGCTGTTGTTCGGTAAGAACAGTTCCGATGAAAAGGACTTCAACATTAAGAACACAGTGCAGACCGATCTCAACGAAATGGATCACGAGGTTGAGGGCATTCTGGAGATCGATGGCGAGGAGGTGACGCTGCGCCATGTGTACCGCGAGAAGTGGCAAAAGAAACGTGGCGAAACTATAAAGAAGTATACCGGTAATGAGCACGAATACTTTTGGAACGATGTGCCATGCTTATTGAAGGATTGGAATGCCCGCATCGAAAAGATCCTTAATGCCGATACCTTCAAAAAGATCACGCACCCTGCCTACTTCAATACCATTCCTTGGCAGCAGCGTCGTGAAGCGTTGATTGCAATGGCCGGTGAAGTTTCAAACCGTGAAATTATCGGTGAGGATAAGGAACTGGAGCAGCTGCTTGCCAACATGGGCAAGAAAACGATAAAAGAATATCGCAGCGAACTGTCTGCGCGAAAAAAGAAGATCAAAGATGAACTCGAGTATATCCCCGCCCGTATTGACGAGGCGAAGCGCAGCCTGCCGGAGGAAACACCCGACTTTGATGCATTGAAAATTCAGATCGACAAGGCGGCGGCTGATCTCAACGAGATCGACCTGGTGCTTTCCAATAAGACCGCTGCGCAGAGACAGTGGCAGGATGAGCAATCTGCGGTACAACGACAGATACACTCACTTAATCGCCAGTACGCCGACCTGCAGGCAAAGCTCCGTATTGAGTTGGACAACCAGGATCGTAACGCGAAAGCTGATATCAATGCAGCAGAGCAGCGCATTGAAAACCTTAACAAATCGCTGGCACAGTTGGAAAAGGATAAGGCTGATGCTGCAGCTCGCATTGAGAAATACACGGCCAGGTTGAGCCAGTTGCGTACTGAATGGTCAGAGGTCAACAGCAGGAAATTCGAGTACCCGGACTTTGTTTATAACGAAACAGAAAACACCTGCCCGCATTGTAAGCAACCCCTGCCCGAAGAGAATATAAACTCTCGTAAAGAGACCCTCTTATCGAATTACAATACCGATAAAGAGCAGAAACTCGTGGCTTTCAATAAAGCCAAGGAACGCGAATTGGCAGATAACAAAGCTGCCGGCATGAAAGGGAAGGAAGCCCTCGCTGAAGTTGAAGGGTTTCTTAAGCAGATCAACGACGGAATTACTGCAAAGAAGGCTGAGATCGATGCCCACACAAAAGAATTGGATGCCCTCAAATCCCAATATACCGCGCCGGCGCCGGTTGAAGAGCGCTTAGCTGAGGTACTGAAAAATAATAAAGAGGCATTGTCAATTCAGGCTGCTTTAAAAGCTCAACAGGCGCTTGTAAAGGAAGAACCTGCCGAAGATAACAGCGAGGCCAAACAACGCAAAGCCGAGCTTACCAGCCTCATCTCCGACCTCAATAAGAAGATGGGTCTGAAGGATGTTATAGCCAGCACGAACGAGCGAATTAAGAAGCTGGGTGAAGACGAGCGGACCTACTCGCAAAAGCTGGCAGATGCCGAAGGTGAAGAAGCTCTTCTTCTGCGCTTTGAAAAACTCCGGATGGAGCAGATCACCAACCGTGTGAATGGTCTGTTCAAATTCGTAACCTTCAAAATGTTCACGGTGAATATAAATGGTGGTGAAGAACCTTGCTGTGAAACCCTGCTCAATAATGTGCCGTTCAGTGATCTCAATACCGCCGGCCGGATCAAAGCTGGCATTGATATCATCAATGCCCTTTCCAAGCATTATAACGTGTATGCGCCCATCTTCCTTGACAACAGGGAGAGCGTGACTGAAATTCCTGAAACCGAAAGCCAGGTGATAAACCTGGTGGTAGCCCCCAAAGAGAAAAAACTATTGGTCATTACCGGCGTAAATGCTGCCGAGTGTCAGGGAAAGTATGAGGAAATTCTTAAACAAAGGAAGTTGAAAGAGTTAGCGGCATAGCAAACCCTATTCTGTAATTATTCAAATCATTTTATGTCTCAAGAAATAGTTAAACAACATTCACAAGTAACTCAGTTCAACTTTTTTGACCCCGAAGCCTTTACTACCATTCAGCGGGTATGTAACATGTTCGCTGCATCCGAACTGGTGCCCGCCATGTACCGTGTAACACAGGATAACCCGAAGGAAAAGGCGATTGCCAATTGCATGATCGCTTTGGAAACGGCCCACCGGATTGGCGCCAGTCCATTAATGGTGATGCAGAACATGTACATCGTTCACGGGCAACCTGCATGGTCTGCTAAGTTCCTAACTGCCACTGTCAACGGCTGCGGTCGATACAATTCCATTAAATATAAATGGAAGCAAAATGGCACTGTAAAATTTGGCAATGATGATGTTGAGAACTGGGAGTGTATTGCCTATACGAACGAGAAAGGATCTGATGAAGTTCTGGAATCGATACCTGTTGATATCGCAATGGCAATTAAGGAGGGCTGGTATGGTAAGAAGGGCAGTAAATGGCCATCTATGCCAAAGCTGATGCTGCAGTATCGCGCTGTTACATTCTGGACCCGCGCCTATGCGCCTGAGCTTTCTATGGGGATCAGACCTGAAGACGAGATCAGGGACTATGAAGATATTCCATATGAAGAAGTTGAGCCTGCCGCAAAAGTAAAAGCCGACGTTAAAGCCAACGCCAATAAAGAAACGATTGGCTTTGATGATAAGAAGCCAGAACCCCAACCTGAAAAGCCGGCGGAGAATGCAGCACCTGCTGCGGAGAAGAAGGAAGAAACGAAAGCTGAACCCAAAGAAGAGGGGCCCGGCTACTAATGAAAACGGTTGTTTTAAAACGAAAGACTGATGCACCTTTTTTCGTCACCGATATACTTATCGCTGATGATATTGTTACTGGATTGGTAGCGAACAACTATTTTATACCAGTGGTCGATACAAAAGCTCCTGGTATTGTATTTAATACCGTTGATCTTTTGATTGAGTATTATTTGTGGCCAGTAAAAGGCGGTGTGCCGCAGGCTAATTTGGAAAGTTTCCTACGTGGTCATAACCCCAACCTCGCATTCACAATCGAGCATTATTCTGTAGATGAAATTAAAGATAGTCAATAGCAACTCAGCAGGTAACTGCTATATAATGGAAGCGCAGGATGGCGAAGCCCTGCTCATTGAGTGTGGGCTTCGTTTTCAAAAGATTAAGGAGGCGCTGAAGTTTAAGCTCGATCGTGTTGCCGGTTGTTTGGTTACTCACAGCCATGGTGATCACTGCTGTGCGGTTAAGGATGTAATGAAAGCAGGTATTAGAGTATATGCAACAACAGGTGAGCATCGGGCAATGGGAACAGAACATCACCACAATTCCCGGTTTGTTACTTCGGGCTTCCCTGCTATAGTGAATGTGGGAAGTTTCAAATTCATGGCCTTTAAGATCATTCATGATACCCCTGATCCTGTTGGCTACCTGATAGGGCATGATGAGTGCGGTACTGTTCTGTTTCTTACTGACACAATGTATAGCCCTTACAAATTTGCAGGCCTGAACAATGTTATCGTAGAAGCCAATTACTGTCAGAATATATTGGACCAGCAGCTACGGGATGGGGCCATAGTAAAGAAGCAATATGATCGGGTGATCGAAAGTCACATGAGCATAGAACATTGTAAGGATTTGTTGTTGGCAAATGATCTGTCACAGGTAAACAACATCGTGCTCATCCACCTGTCCGATGGTAACAGCGATGCAGCCCGGTTCAAACGGGAGGTGCAGGATGTAACCGGTAAGACGGTTCACATCGCTGATGCGGGAATGAGTATTCCGTTTAACCGCACACCATTTTGAATATGAAATTTCTTAAGTCCAGATGGAATAGGGAAGTAGTTGAAGGACTGGCAGCGATGTATGATTTTAGAGTCAGGCGAATTCATGAATGGCATTTACGGATATATCATTTCAGTGGCAGAAAACTCGATTTCTTCCCTAAAAGCATGAAGGCTACCTGGGTGAGTTCAAATAAGTGGTTTGTTATTGAAGATATAGAATTATTCATCGAAACATTTTTTGTAACCATGGAAAAGTACAGCATTATAGTTTCAGAATACAATATCGACCAGCGGCTGCAAGGGTACGATATCATGCAGAAGCCGTCTTCCAATATTGATTATTACGGCACAAACGGCACTGATATTTTTATTCAATTTAAAAGCGGTGCCACGTACATATACCATGATGTGCAGCCGCAGGATATTGAGGAAATGATCAAGTCAGAAAGCATAGGTCAGTTTGTAGGTGCTCGACTAAAAAAGTACCAGTTTACCAAAATTGTTATGAAACTGGTTAACAGCAAACCCCAATAAGTAAACCACCATCCTCCTAAAAACCATGCAGCCACAAAAAGATTACCACGAGTTTTTAAAGTCAAAGGTGCGATTGGCGGACCAGACCGGTTTCAATATCGACCTGACGGTTATCAATCCTGCATTGAAGCTGCATAATAAGCTCATGGTTAAATGGATGGTGGAAGGTGGCCGTCGTGCCTGCTTTGCAAATTTTGGCCTGCATAAGACTGTTACACAGTTGGAGGTAATTCGCTGCACTCTACTGTTCACCGGTGGCCGCGGTTTAATCATCGCTCCGCTGGGTGTACGGCAGGAGTTTAAAAACGACGCCATTAATATACTCGGCTGGTCCGATGGTCCAAAGTTCATTCGTTCCATCGATGAAGCTGATTCCACCGGTATATACATAACAAATTATGAAACCGTACGGGATGGTAAGCTCGATCCGCGGTTGTTTAATGTCGTAAGCCTGGATGAAGCCTCGATACTTCGCGGGTTTGGTGGTAGCAAAACATTCCGGGAGTTCATGCGCCTATTTACCGGTGATGGTGGTCCCAATGGCAACCGGCGCGGAACAGCGAAAGTGAATTACCGGTTCGTGGCCACTGCCACGCCATCCCCAAACGATTACATTGAGCTGCTGGCATATGCTGACTTCCTTGGGATAATGGATGTGAGCCAGGCGAAGACGAGGTTCTTTAAAAGAGATAGCACAAAAGCTGATAAGCTCACCCTGCACAAACATAAGGAGCGTGAATTCTGGTTGTGGGTTGCCAGCTGGGCCCTGTTCGTAACGAAGCCATCGGATCTTACCAGTAATCCTACAGATGACGAAGGGTATATTCTTCCTGAACTTGATCTGCGTTGGCATGAGCTCCCCAGCGATCACAGTACCGCAGGCGTAGAAAAGAGTGGCCAGGGCCGGTTATTTAAAAACACCGCTGCGGGTCTACAGGATACGGCCAGG
>CBIHPC010000040.1:0-37024 GCA_966211305.1 uncultured Niastella sp. | reverse complement strand
AATTAACAATTATGTCCATTTTTAAGCTGTCCGATTTTTAGGTATGGCTTCACAGCTGAGTTTATGTTTGGAAAAATCGAATTTTTCAGGGAATAATGCTTTGCCTTTCAGGTAACCTGCTCAACAACGGCAAGTGCTTCATCCGGCTTCTGCTGTCTGCGATACAATTCACCCAGGCAGGAATAGGCACTGAAATAACAAGGGTATTCTTCAATCAGGGAAAGCAAATCTTCTTCTGCTTTCTTAGGCTTTTTGTCAAAAAGGCGAAAGGCTTCTACCGTCGCTTTATGCAGCATTTCCGGATTCCAGAATTTAGGATATACGAATTTCCATTCCGTTGTGTCATATTGCAGGATCTTTGGCTTTTGTTTATCGTTGCCATAGTAATTTAGTTTTTCATTGACCAACAAGATAGGCTGCATACAATTAAAAAACAAAGCTCCACATCAGTTAGCTTCCATTTTTAAAAAATTGAGTTGTGCCATATTTGCGCAAAGGTCCCGTGGGTGAGTATCTTTGCACTCCTGAAAAAAAGTCAGGAGTGAACAATTTCACTCCTGACTTAGCTACTTTTAATTTATATCTAACGACTATTACCTCTTCAGGAATTTCTTTGTGATGATCTCCTTGCCGTTGGATAATTTGATTATGTAAAGGCCGGATGAAAGTACGCCAACATTCATAGTAGTTTTGTTTCCATACAGTCTGTAATTCAATACCTGTCTTCCTGTGTTGTCATATATCAAAATACCTGCATTCTCATCGACTTTCTGACTCACGTAAACATTCAGAAAATTAACAGCGGGGTTAGGAGACAGCTGAATATTGCTTTCGGCGTTCTCTATCATAGGCTCGCTAACGGCGAACCTGGCGCTACCTCCTGTAAATACAAAATGGTTTAAATTAAACAAGTAGCCGGTGCCTCCTGAAAATGATAAGTAAAGATCGTGTACACCACTTGCTCCACTAATGCTGGAAGTCATCGTTTTCCAGGTTTGCCAGCCGCCTGAATTGGTAACATTAATTGCACCTATTTGAGGACCGCCTGCAGCATCAAGCCTGAATTTTATGGTTCCTCCGGTTGTGTTGCTGGCAACACGAAGTGAAACACCGGTAGCACCTGTACCAAAATTTACGTTGGCAAAACGTATCCAGTCACCATTTTCAATAAAGCCGACGTTCAGGCCTCCTTCACTGCACGTTTCTGTTTGTACGCCTGACATTGAACTATAATTTTCTGCTTGTACTATGGAATAAGCGTTTATGTTTCCACCGCCACTACTGCCGCCACTACCGGTCAAATTGTTTATATAAATTTCAAGCATGGTATATCCACCTGCTCCGATGTTGTTCCTGTCAGCTGCATTATTGGGGTTCAACCCATTGGCTGTTTCCCATGCATTCGACATACCATCGAGATCAGAATCGGCAGCAGGAGTGCCATTAGCTACAGTTCCAACATTTCCGGGAATGCCGTTATCATCTTCTGTATTTATAATCTGTCCTGAAGTTCCATATGATTTCAACTGGTTAATTAACAGATTATCGACGGCGTCTCTGGTAATAGAAGCACCCACATTTGCAATAATATGATTGACGGCAGTCTGAGCCGACATTAAATTTGACACGCCCGGATAACTATATGGTGAAGATTGTACGGTTGCTGTCTTGTAATCAGTAAGAAGTGAACCATCCAACACGCCATCCTTATCCGAATCTACCCAATTGTCAGATGCATAAACATTGAATGATGGCGTTGTATTGGTAATATGGGAGTTACTGTTGCTCGACGGTCCATATATGAAATAATTTCCGATCAGGTTGCAAGCGGAAGCACCTTCAGTATCTCCCATGATATAACCATGTTCCGCCCAGTTGTAAAGTACGGAGTTAATGAACTCATGCGTACCCCTGGCCTTTGGATTGCGTGTTTTATTGTCAATGTATAAACTTCGTATCATCGACCATTTACCACTTTGCAATAACCCACCTGTTGAATGATTTGTATTATTAATTCCCTGGCTTATGATACAATCCTGGAAAGTCAGGTTATCTATACCTGAACCATTGACATCAAGGGTGCCATCCCTCCCCCAGGATATGGAAACATGGTCAAAAATAAAATTTTGACCCGATGAAATGCTTAACGCATCTTTTCCGGACGTTCCATTTTTTCCCATACGAATGCGGATATAACGTATAATATTGTTTCCGGCGTTACAGGCTACACCATCACCGTAAATGGTGATACCCCCGCCTGGGGCAGTTTGACCGGCAATGGTAACACCGCCGGATACTACAATACGGGAAGAAATATTTATAACTCCACCCACATCAAAGACAACCGTTCTGTTCGACTGGCTCACGGCATCGCGGAGTGAGCCTGCCCCGGCATCATTCAGATTGGTTACATGGTAAACGGCTCCACCCCGGCCGCCAGTTGCATAACGGCCGAAACCCTCAGCTGTGGGAAAAGCTAATTGCTGCGCCATCGTCAACGATGTGTTTAAAAGCAAGATACCGGTGATGCATACACCGGTAAAACTGAAATGAATGTTCGGTAGAGTAAATATTAATTTTTTCATATGCAAGGTTTTAGTTGAAGAAATTAAGGAAGGCGTATCCTTTTCAATCGTTATTGTCAAACTTATTATATTACGTTTTTCCGGAGTGCTGTTTTTTGACCAATTAAGTTTAAAAATTGATTTGTTCACATAGTTGGCGACCCGTATAACCGATTTACAAAAACTTATGCATTATACTATTTCATGTTGTACTCTGATCAAAACCGTAAGAATTGATATGGTGATCTGGTAGGTACAGCGTTTTTTCCTGTTCCCGAATTATGTTATATTCGTTTACAATTATTTCATACTGCACCATAGCAAAAAAAAAAACAGATGAAACTCAGCGTTTTAATATCGTTTCTTCTTATGACAGCGAGCGTTGCCGCGTTTGGTCAGGAAAAGCAATCTGGCAGATCTGAAAACCAGCATTCGGAGGTCGCTGAAAAAGGGCTTGTAAAAATATCTGTCATGTATCCTTTTGCGGAAGGCAAAAAATTCAATATGGAGTATTACCAAACCAGGCACATGCCGATGGTTGCAGGATTTCTGGGCGCAAATTTGGTAAAATACACCATAGAAAAAGGCCTTGCGAGCGGCATTCCCAACCAGCCATTGCCTTATATGGCCATTGGAACATTTTATGTAAAGAGCCTTGATGAATATAAGTCGGCAATTGGCCCGAAAAGAGATGCTATAAGGGCCGACTTCGCAAATTATACAGATATAGCTCCGGTAATTTTAGTTAGTGAGGTGGTAAGGTAACTTGCTTACACCACACATTTCAGGTAAGTATGCCCGATTATTTCCCCTTCGACTCATAAGGCCCAAACACCGCTTTCACCGGCAATGCGGATGTACTGTCGTCAAGAATAATAACATAGTATGAGGCGCCGCCGGGCAATACTCTTACCAGTATATGTCCCTGCTGGCTTTTATATGCACGATCGATCAGCGGACCTATCACATACCTGTTTGCATCCAGCATATTGGTGGCAAACAGATCGCGCGGGCCCGGATAAATGTGTGTATTGGTCATCCGTACCAATACTTCATGGCCCGGGTGATCGGCCGACCACGACTGACCGATCCATACACGCGGTTTAAATGTTCTTACCTGGAACTCATTCACCGCATCGCGATTGCCATGATGGTCCATGGTAGCAACATCCACTTCGCCAATGGCTTTGGCCATGGGTGTTTCCACATCACGCAACTTGTTATCGCCGGGAAAAACATTCCCGGGATTATCGCCACCGGTGTAATATGTGAATGGCCCATAGCTGATGGTCAGCGCCAGGCTCAGGCTGTTCTCATCGGGCCAGCTTGCGCGGTTGGCAGTATCTATAGCAGGAAAATGCTGCACAACGCTTGAATCTTTACCCGTCCAGATCCATTGATTGGTTTTTACGTTTTGTATATAAAAGTAAGGGTAAGCACCGGCATTATGCAGCAAACGGATCTGCCGCCTGCTTCCGGCTTTGAGGCCGGCCACGTTCATTCCTGCCTGTTGTTTGGCCGAAAGGAAATTAAAATAGTTTCCCATGGTATGGCCAAACCTTATTTCTCCCCCGCCATATTGTTCAGCCTGCTTTTTCATGTCGTAGGGATAATTATAATCGGGATAACCCCTGTCTATCAATGTACCAACGGGCAGTAGTTCGGCAACGCCAGTAATGCCGGTCAATCTGAATTTGCCCGATGCGGCCATCGGCGCATCCGGATACCAGGCGCCAAAATGATCGTCATGAAAATGGGTGATCAACGCATAATCAATAACCGCTTTATTTTTATTCGGCGATACCTGCTGAATATACCGTGCTATCCATTCATAAGGTTTGCGCGAATCATCAGGTTTTAGCCGGGAATTCCGTGGAGTAAAAGTGCGGCTGTCTAACGGTGATATTTCACCGGCGTCTACCAGCATGGTAGTGCCATCGGGAAAGATGTAATAAGCCGAACTGCCCCTGCCTGTATTTATATGGTGCAGGTCGAGATACCCTTTTTGCCAGGCAGGTAATGGTGTTCCTGGTACAGGTATCTGTGAAAAAATCCCTGTACCCATAAGGGTACAGGGAAAAATCAGATAAAGTAATTTTTTCATTTTGTTCTTATTGCAATAACCACATTTTGGTGTTCAGGTCGTCGGTATTGCCTTGCCGTTGTACGGCAGCCGCGCGGTTCGCTGTATTTAGTGATTGTTCCGATAAAGGATAAATATAACGAATGGGCACTTTGTTATTGTTCAAATTAGAAGGGCCGGGTGTAATGGTTGGCATACCGGTCCGGCGCCAGTCGAACCAGGCCTCCAGTCCGTTGAAGTATAAAGCGATCCATTTCTGCAAAGCGATCTTTGCAAGTTTCTCCGCATCGGTGCCTGAATAAACTACCGATGCCTGGGTAAGATAGTTCGCCGGCATAGCTACATTGAGGTTATATGCCGCCGGTACTATCGATTGCCAGTAATTGAAATTGGCGGTAATACCATTGTTATAATACGTTTCGGCATTTCCGGTAGTAATTAACCCTTTCTGGTGGGCCTCAGCCAGAATAAATTGAAGTTCTGCATAGGTCATCAGCAATCCCTGTGCTGCAGCGGGTTCGGGAGGCGCCTGTCCGGCATCATTGCAAACCAGGCAGGCAAATGTATAACCTACCCTTGAAACGCCCTGTACGCCGCCATTATAGGCAAGTGCATCCACGTCACTGAGGCCATTCGGTATTCCTTTTATTTCCGGTGAACCGCCTGCTACTGAATTTTGTGTGGGCCTGCCGAATATTTTAATGCGGGGATCGCCGAGCTGGGTAAGCCGGTCGGTGAAGGTTTTACTAACCCTGAACTCATCAAAGCTGCCCACGCGGCTTCCATACATTGGCCATTGATTGGGGGCGGCAGCCAGGTATTTAAGTACCGCGTTGTCGTTGTTGTTTTCAAAAACCGGGTTACCGGCGGCATTGCCTACGATGGCCTGCATATCGGCAGCAACATTTTTCTTTGCTGAGATACGCATCAGGGCCCGAAGGCGTAATGAATTGGCCAGCTTTCTCCATTTTAACAAAGCGGTTACACCGCCACCGTATAGCAGGTCGCCGGTAAAGCTGCTGCCATCTGCACTTGCCAGTAGCTCGTTGGCTTTTTTCAGATCGGCCAGGATGCCAGCATAAATATCCTCCTGTTTATCGTAAGCGGGTTGATATATTCCACCTGTTTTTGCCTTGCCGGCATCGCTGTATGGAACATCGCCATAGGCATCTGTCACCAGTGAGAACATCCATGATTTCAGGATCAGGCTTACACCGTAATAGGGATTTGCTTCATTATTTCCAACAAGAATTAAAATGTTCTGGATGTTACGGTAGTTACTATATACCGTATTCCAGATATCGTTTCTTTCATTCCAGCCATAACGGTCTTCGTTCACGAATTGTATTTTGGCATGGTGTTGAACAACAATATTGCCAATGCTCCAGGCTTCATTTACCTGGCGGTCCATCATGCTTTTAATGATGCCGCTTAATAAAACATCGGGTGTTACAACTGTTGGATTATTATTATTCGTGTTGACTTCTTCAAAATCTTTTTTACAACCGGTGGTAAGCCCGATCACAAGCGCTACCACTATAATATTGATCAGTTTCATAAATAGTTCTTTTAGGAATAACGCATCAAAATTTAAAAGAAAGGTTTACGCCATAGCTGCGGGTAGAGGGAATGCTCATATACTCGATACCCGGCAGGGCTGTACCTCCTGAGTAAGACATGTTTTCAGGATCAATATGCGGTACATTATCCCACAGCAGGAGATTGCGGCCCACCAGTGAAATAACAGCATCATGTATAGGTGTTTTTCCAAATAGTTTGCGCGGAATAGTATAACCTATCTGTACTTCACGAAGTTTAACAAAGGAAGCATCATACATTACACCCTCTGCTATGCTGCGGCCGTTTGTCCAGGCCGTATGCCATTCGCGCACCGCCACCTTTCTTGTATTGGGACTAAAACTGCCATCGGGATTCTGGATCACACCGGCTCCAATAACGCCATTTCCTTCTTTGCCGAGATCGTATCCGTCTGCCCGGCCCTCAAGCGTTTCTTTGATGATGCCGCCTTCACGACCAACGGTCTGGGTTTCTGAATACAATCTTCCGCCCTGTCTTATATCGAACAGGAAGCTAAACCTGATGCCATTGTACATCAACGTATTTCCAATGCCCATTAACCAGTCGGGATTATAATTGCCGAGGTGGATCCTGTTGGTGGTAGGAACAGGGCGTCCTTTATCGGCTGAGAAAACCATTTGCCCGGTGTATTTGCCCGTGGCGTCATAGTAGGGTGCATCCTTATCAGTACTTTGTACCCTGGCGAAACCAATACCATACAGGTCGCCCATTCTTTCGCCTACTCTTGCTTCCACACTTACCCGGCGTGAAGCCATTACATAATTGGTAAGGCCATCGCTTAACTCAAGCACTTTGCTGCGGTTGGCTGAAAAATTGATATAGGTATCCCACGAGAATTTTTTCGATTTAACTGGTGAAGCGGTGAGCATTACTTCAACCCCGCTATTCCTGATCAATCCTGCATTGATCTTGCGCGAGTCATAACCGCTGGTGTTTGACAGCGGAATGTTAAGGATCTGGTTTTTAGTGCGGCTCTGGTAATAAGTTACATCGAGCCCTATACGGTTGTTCAGGAAACGGATCTCGAGGCCGCCCTCATATGCAGAACTGATCTCCGGTTTTAAATTAAGGTTGGCGAGACTGTTTGTTTCGCTGTAGATCTGTGCCGCGCCAAAAGGATCGCTTCGGTTATAGGTTTGGGTAAATGCAAAAGGATCGGTATCATTACCTACCTGCGCCTGGCTGGCACGCAGCTTTAAAAAGCTGATAGCGCGGGGCAGGGTGATCATTTCGCTCAGGATGGCGCTAATTGCAACAGAGGTATAGAAATAGGAATTATCTTCTTTACCGAATGATTTCAGTTCCTGGGGAAGCGTTAACGCGCTGCTCCAGTCATTACGGCCTGTAACATCGAGGAACAAAAAGTTCTTATAAGATACACCTGCAGAGCCATACAAACTGTTGATCCGTTTGCCTACATTGTTCTGTTCATTCACCAGTGCAATGCGGGAATTGTTTGCGCTGTAAATTTTTGGAACATTCAACTGGCCCGCCACTGTTTCATTGAAACGGGAAGTTTGCCGCATCTGGTTGCCGCCTAAGGTGGCATTCACGGCGAAATCGCTGTTGATGTTTTTGTTGAGCGTAAAAAGTAAGTCGGAGTTCCGCTCTTCGTTCACGATGTTCGATTCGCGGTACTGGCCATAGGGAAAACGTTGGGTGCTGAAAGCCCTTTTGTATTCACGGCGTTCATTGCTCCAGTCGGTTGCGGTACGAAGCTGCAGGCTAAGCCAGCTGGTAAAATCGTATTTCAATACCACGTTGCCAATTATGCGGTCATAATACTGACCGTTGGTATTTTCATATACGGTAAGATACGGGTTGTCGTGGTAGTTATAGTTCCAGCCGTATTGTTGCACATTATCCAGCCCACGCTGCCACAAACGTTTCATATCGGAAAGTTTAATAGAAGCCGGTAACCAGCAGTTGAACAGGTACATGATGCTTTCTGTGCCGTAACTGATAGAGGGCCGGTTATCGCTTTCACTCTTGATGTAGCTCACAAAGGCTTTGGCTGAAAACTTATTGGTTAAATTATAACCGCCCGAAAAGGAAATCGTATTTCTTTTAAGGTCGGTATTAGGTACAATACCTTTTTGATCGAGATTGGTATAGCTAAGCCTGAAGTCTCCTTCTTTATTTCCACCTGCCAGGGCTACGTTATTGGTAAATGTATGGCCTGTTTCAAGAAATTTCTTCAGGTTATCTTTTTCCAGTTCCCAAAGAGTAGGGGTTATTACACTTCCCGCAGGTGCATTCATATCGCCACCGGTATAAGGGATCAATTGTCCGTTGAGCGTTCTGGGAGAATTGTACTGGGGGAACAACTGTCCATTGAATGCCGGTCCCCAGCCTTCATCGGTTCCGTCGGCAAGCCCGGCGCCGCGCCCGTCTACAAAAGCAAAATCACGGCCACTGCCATTACCCTGCCCATATTTTGTCTGGTATTCAGGAAGCTTCAACGGTGTTTCCATTGTAAAGTTGCTGTTTACTTCCACGCCTATCCCTCTTTCTCTTTTACCACTTTTTGTTTTGACCAGGATAACGCCATTGGCGGCCCTTGAACCATATAAGGCTGCAGCGGCCGGTCCTTTCAGTACGCTTATGCTTTCGATATCGTCAGAATTCAAAAAACTGGCTCCATTGCCATAATCTACTTCCTGGTTGTTACGGCCCGACCCGCCTGTAATGGAATTGTTGATGGGTACGCCATCTACCACATACAGCGGTTGGTTTTTATTAAGGTCTACGGAACGTTCGCCGCGGATAGATACTCTTGCAGAACCACCGATTCCCGATGGGCTTCCCACCACCGTTACACCCGCCACTTTACCTGCCAGTTGATTCACTACGTTGGTTTCACGGGCAACGGTAAGATCTTCTCCCTTTACTTCCTGTAAAGCATAACCAAGGCGCTTTTTTTCTTTTTTGATACCCAGGGCGGTTACTACCACTTCATGTAATCCTTTATCGGCATGCACCATATCAACCTGTATGTCGTTATCTGCCCCAACAGTAATGACCTGTGAAGTATATCCAATATGGCTCAACTCCAAACGGTCGCCTTCATTTACCTGTATTGTAAAGCGGCCGTCTTTATCTGTACTGGTTGCCTTGCCAGAGGGCCGCGCAATGATAGTAACATCAGGCAGCGGATTTTTTGTGGAGGCTTCCAAAATTCTGCCGGTCAATTCCTTTCTTACTGAAATTTTCTTTGCAGCAGCGGGCGCATTTTCAGTTCTGAAGGCAATGTTGGAACCAATTACATTGTACAGCAGGCCGCCATTTTTCCCGAGGTCGGACAGTGCCTGTTTTAACGAAACGTTCTTCCAGTGCACTTCTTTCAGTTCCACTTTTCCCATTTCGAGCTTGTCGTAGGAAAAGGGGGTGTTGCATTGTTTTTGCAAAGCGTTCAAAACAGCAGCCAGGTTGGTGTTCTTAGCTTCCAGCCTGATGGGGGTGCCCAGCACATCTGTTTGCTGGCCAGCCGCCATGGAGGAGCCGAGAATACAGGATAATGCAAGGGCCGTTAGATGCTTCCGGCCTGCATTCCAAAATGTGGTACATTTGTCCATACGTAATTTTTGTGAACTTTTGTTTACAAATCCCTCCCGTTCCTGCGGGCGGTTTTTTATAATAGAAAGAATGTCTATCTTCTGAATACCTGAATGGTATTATCATCTATCCGGTACTGTAACCTGTAAATAAAGGCAAGATTGTTGAGCGCAGCTTCCAGGTTATTGGCGGGCACTACGGCCGTTAACTGTTGCTGGTCATCACGATCGTTTTGTAAATGAATGGTTTTACCGAAATGAGCGCCAATACGGTTCAACGCATCGATCAGTGAAAGATCCTGTAACACGATATCGGCGCCTGTAAATGATCCCGCATCAGATATATTCAAGGGCTGTACATTTCCTTCAGCCTTTATCCGGTTATAGCGAAGCATATTACCGGGGGTCAGTAATGTTGTGATGGTCTTGTTATCTGCATCTGAATAGATGGTGCTTACTTTTCCTTCTATCAGCGATATGCGCGTATTTTCTTCGCTATCGTAAGCCTCTACATTGAACCGGGTGCCCAGCACCGTGAGCTTAACATTTCCCGCCTGTACAGTAAAAGGGCGCAAACTGTCCTTATGTACATCAAAAAACGCTTCACCATTAAGCTGGAGCTGCCTTGTTTCTTTATTGAAATCATCTGCATACTGTAGTACGGAGCCTTTTGACAGCCACACAGTCGATTGATCGGGCAGTTGAAAACTCATTTTGTCCGATTCACTATTACGAACTGTTTTCCAAATCGTTGCCGCTACCGGTTTATTATACCGCTGACTGATCGCCCACCACGAAACGGTTAAAAGGAATGTCAGTACTGAAGCTGCAACGGCTATTTTTTTCCATTGGCCCATTATCAATATGGCTCTGCCTTTTGGTTTTATCTGTGAATGTATAGGCTGCCACAGGGAAACGGTTGCTTTTGTGCTCATGACCCCGCTGGCATCTTCCCAATTTTCATCCATCTGCCGCAAAAGCACTTCCGGGTTTATTTGTTGAAAATATTGTTGTACATAAGCTGCTTCTTCAGTTGTGCACATTCCATCGATCCAACGGCGTAATAAATCCTTATTAATGTTGTTCATATAAAAATTCGCTGGCTATAACACACCAAAAGCGGATTTCCCTACTACTCTAAAAAGTGGATAAAAATTGAATTAACAATCTGGTAATGGTAGTGAGGGGAAGTGGTGAAGGTACTAACCTGTAATTTTGACTGCCCGAATGCTTATGACCAGAGAAGAGCTGTATAAAGAGCAATTGTTTACTGAAGTATTCTATGCTTCAAAAGATAAACTGTACGCCTTCCTGAAGGAATATACAGACGATACGCATTTTGCAGAAGACATCATGCAGGCCTGTTACATTAAGGTTTGGGAAAATATGGATAAGTGGGATAATGCAGAGAGGCTGTTGCCACTGATTAAAACCATTGCGCGAAATCTGATGCTCAATGCCATTCGCAATAAAGCCCAATTGCCATTGGAATGGCTCGAGAAGTATGGTGTGGACCATACTCAATATTATCAACCTGATCATGACCAGGTAAAACGTTCGCTTTATTCACTCGATACGGTAATCGGCCAATTGCCCGACCAATGCCGTAAAGTATTTGTAATGCACCGCGAAAAAGGACTCAGCTACGATGAAATTGCAGCCCGCCTGTCAATTTCCGTACATACTGTTCGGAATCATATGAGTAAAGCTATCCATCTCTTAAAAACCCATATTCCAAAAGATATGATCCAGGTAATAATGTTACTCTACATACATTCCGGTGTGTTGAAAATTCTGCAGGCAAAGGCTTTAATTTCATCTACGATATTCTAACATCCATCTAATATCATTCTAATTCTTATAAAGTAAATTTAGATATCAATTGAAATAATACGTAGCATTTATACAACGGGGCAATTTGGTGTTTCATGCGTATGAGATAATGCATGTGTTATAGGTGTCTTCAACCCTGACGGTAGAGAGAAATCCCTAACATAATACTGTATGCAGGGAAAACTCATGAATTACTCATGTGCCCACACGATCATAGTGGATGATCAATTCGCTCCTTCTGTTAATGAAGGAGCGTTTTTTTGTAGTCTTATGTTCATTTACGGCCTGTTACACTTATCATCAAAAAATGCCGATATGTGGTACAATGATTATTTTATGGGAATGCATTTTTTTTGGTGGATCTTATGGGTTCTGATGGTTGTCTGGATCTTTTATTCAGCCTGGAGTTTCGGGCAGCAGAAAGAAAAAAAAGACTCACCGCTTGATATTCTAAAAAAGCGTTTTGCAAAAGGTGAGATCAATAAGGAAGAATATGAAGAGCGAAAAAGCATCCTTCAACAGGATATAACAGGGAAATAAGATAACCGGTATCTTACTGCGGGCGCCGGGCGAAGGAATCTGTTACTGAAATGCCATAGTCTTTTTGGCTTCCTTTTGCCTTTCCAGTTTTCAGAAGTATACCCGGAAAAGGAAATTATGCTTCAATGCTTCCATATTCTGGTTAAAGGCGTGCGTACCTTTTTAAAAGCAGATATCCCAGTTTCTGCAGGAAACCAGCTGTTTTAACCGGTAACGCCATAAAATCAAGATTAAATCCTGTTTAGTGAAATTTCTATCCGCAACATTTCGCCGTTTTTTATTCAGCATCCGATGAGAACAGGGTGTTTGCCGGGGGAATGGCAATGTGGTTTATTATACCGCTATTGAGGAAAATATACCCACTTACTATTAGTCCGTTTTCCATCATCCGCCGGTCTGACTTTCAGGATACTCGTTTACCAAACTGCCGATACCGGCAGGAGTAATGGGTTTCCGGTTGTGCCGGCCATCTAATAGTGTGACAATATAAATGAAGATGCATTTCATGATCTACAGTTTAAAGTTGTAGTAATGATAACCGGCGTTTCATGTACAAAATTGAGTTTTGTATTGAGGGTTCTATACAGCATAAGGGAAAAAATCATTCCAGCGCAATAGTTGCGCGTGGATTTAAACTGATTTTGTGCTTAAATGAGTAATGAGTGAGTGATTAACGCTGCTCTGATTCTGTTTTAATATAGTGTTGATCAGGGAGTCGTATCTGGTATGTTCGCTTGCGTGTTAAAAACTCTGCACTATGGGGGATCATTTCTACTCTTTCGACCTTTGTACTGGCGGTTAAATGAATAATGCCGAATTGGGTATTATCAATCAGACTATTAGCAGCTCCTGCGGCTGGTGGCATAAATATTCCATTTTCTATTTCATTAGATCACCAAAAAACATGTAACATGACAAAGATTGCAACAATAAGCGCGGTATTAGGATTGATCCTGTTTGTAGTCAGCTGCGGACCGTCAACGACACAAACGATTGGTAAAAATGTAGATCCCGATGCAGTAAATCTCAAAGATGCCAGAACCTATGGCTGGATCAGCAGTATAGACAATATTCCGGAAACCCAAATATTTATCAGCCCTACCGGCGTATATGCATTTAACAATGAATCGGCCAGAAAAAGAATTAAGGATGCAATTGAATATGAATTAAAGGCCCGCGGATATAAAATGTATGATTCCGGCAATGAACCCGATATGGAAGTGTCTTTTTTTATTTCGGAACAGGCAGGCACCTTGCGCAAGACAGGCAGCTATGTTATGGTTCAGGGAGAGCCTGTAATTCCCAGCCAAAATGTAGAAGAGGTGTCTGTTGAGCCGGGAACGCTCATCATCAATATCATCGATGGTAAAACAGATAAAATGGTTTGGCAGGGATTTGCTTCGGGAATTCTTAAACCGGAAGATGTAAACGATGAGATAAAAATAAACCAGGCTGTATCTTCTGTATTTAACCGGTTTAATTTTAAGGCGGCTGGTAACAGGTAAGATCAAAGCAGGTGTATCAGTCCGCAAAATAAAGCAGGAGGATAAAATAATGGTGTAAAGGTATTACAGGTTAAAGGTGGGTCCGGAACATTTTTGCAACCGGGATATTTAAATATCGCTGCTATCCGGCTTATTGTTTTTAGGAGCGAGGTTTTCATTTTCAATAGCATTTGAATCCCTGTTTTCAATCTCAATAGAAACACCACTAACTCCTCCTGCTCGTTTTGATAACTGTTTTTTAGCTTTTAGATTCACCTTTGATACTTTTCTTGCCTTTTTATTGAAATATTTCTTTTTCATCGGTTTCCTGTTGTAAATATTATTAATATACTTTCCGGTTCTATTTTGTTCGCTATTCCGAAGTAGGCAGTTTGCCTTGCATTAAGTTTGTGTCTTTTTCTAATAGCATTAGAAACTTTATTGTAGTAAAGTTATTTTATGTATGGCAGTTTTTCATCAACAGACACAACTTTTAATTTGCTTACTTTTAAGCAACCCAATGCAAACAAATGGCAACAAAAACGCTCCACCTGGTATTGATTCTGAACAATACGCTGCTGCTTTGCGTGTTGGTCTTAAATGGAAACTGGTTATTGTACGGGACGTGGGGCATGATCATATTGCCATGGGCGAATGCCGCTGCAAAATATTTATATGGATCTGAATTTGATTAATGCCTTGCAGAGCAGGCAGTACAAATAATTAAGAACTTCTTACATTTACAATATGAAACCAGGAACCTTTTTAAAAAGTACGCCGCTTTTAGCCGACACGGTTTTTGAAGGCTCGATAATATATATCGTGGAAGTCAATGATAAAGGTGCAATGGGGTATATCATAAATAAAAAGTATCACCGGGCATTGAATGAGCTGGAAGAATTCAAACACGTACGCTCTTTCCCTTTATATGCCGGTGGTCCTGTAGACCAGGAACATCTTTTCTTTATTCATAAACGACCCGATCTGATAAAGGGCGGAACGCTCATTGCCGATGGTGTTTTGCTGGGCGGAAATTTTAAAGAAGCTGTTACACATATCAACAACAATTTACTTACCGGCAAAGATGTTACCATTTTTCTTGGATACTGCGGCTGGGATCGCGGAGAACTGGAAGCAGAGATAGCCGAAGGAAGCTGGGAGATCGTAGAAAAAGAAACACCTTTTCAGGAAAACTGAAAATTAGCTATGTCACGACAAACATCCGATTGGGATAAATGCAAAGACTAACAACTCATAAAACAAAAAGGTGAACATTGACGGCCTGTATACCAGGAAGCAATGTTCACCTTACCTGCCGGATCGATCAGGATCCAATGGCATGTATCAAATAGGAAGCGTTATTCTTTCAACAATTTCCTTGTAACGATCTTTCCGTTATACACCAGCTTCAGCAAATAAATTCCCGCCGGAAGTTGCTTCATACTCAGTGATGCGCGGTGATCACCGGCCTGCAGCCAGGCGTTTACAAGTACTTTCACCTGTTTACCCGTCATATCAAATGCGGCCAGTTGCGTATGGCCGGGCGCCGGTATTGAAAAAGTAATGGTGCTTGTTTCCCTGAAGGGATTGGGATAACTGCCCAGCTTAAATTTCAATACATCTGAAACTGGTCTTTCCGCCTGGGTATTGGTTCTTGCTATGGAACTATTTGTTGTAATCACCAACTGGGGCGCATTGGAACCAGACTCAGAAGAATTCCAGAAGATCCGCGGCTCGTGGGCGGCCTGGCTTTTCAGCGCCAATGAAATGCCGCTTCTGCCCGCCTGTAATTCGCTTTGCACATAGTTGGTAACATCCCAGGTGATATAAGCGTAAGCGCTATTGGTAACGGTAGCCGATGCCAGTGCGGTGCTTCCTGAAACAGGCTTATTATTCCAGGTAAGGGCATTTTCCGTCCATGTAATATTACTTACCGGGAAAACGCCGACAGGCACACTGGGTACGGTAGTAAGATCAACTTTTCCATATACCCTTAATGTGGCAGAGCTAACGTTTGAAATGCCGCCTGCATCGAAACGCAGATATGTTTCCCTGTTATTACCAGCGGTAGTTGATGGGTTCACTTTAGTGATAAGCAATGTTGAATCTGTAACCCCGTGCGTAATGCCGGCATTGGCGCCGTCGCGTACATAGGCATCCTGCACGGGCACCAGTGTAATAGTTCCACCGCCCGAACCGGTTTGTATGTTTACTTCCGTATAACTGTTCCAGGCATTTACACTATTGCCATGCCCTACAATGCGAACATATTTTGCACTGCGTGGCGTAAAGGTGAATGTTTCCAGGTTCAATGTAGTGCCGCTGCTTACCACGCCGGTGGCAGCGTTGGTCCAGTTAACGCCGTCATTACCTGTGAGGATATCAAAGGTTGAGGTGCGGATATTGCCACTGTAGAAGGCGATCTGCACACCGGTAACCGTAGCCGGATTGGCAAGGCAGAACTGGATCCATTGCCCGTCGCCATTAGCCGACCATCGTGTGTTAAGATCATTGTCGAGTACATTGGCCGGTACGTTGCCATCGTTTCCGCTGGCGGTTACCGGTTCGCAGGTTGGTTCATCACCATCTGCAATAACCGATAATACCGGCGGGTTGGAGCCAAATTCACTGGAATTCCAGAATATACGCGGATCGTGCGCCTGCTCGCTCTTTAATGCCAGTGCTATTCTTTTACGCCCTGCCGCCAGTTCCGCTTTTACATAACTGGTAACATCCCAGGTATAATACGTAGCGGCGGCATTGGTAACGGTCGTAGATGCCAGCGCAGCAACCGATGAAGCTGGTTTGTTGTTCCAGGTAATGGTGTTTTCTGCCCAACTGGTATTGGCCACTGAGAATACACCTACCGGTACAGCTGGTACGGTTGTTAAGTCTACCTTGCCAAATACTTTTAATTGTACAGATGCCACATTGCCGGTAAGTGAGGTAAGATCGAATAGCAGGTACGACTCGCGGGCATTGTTTAATTGTGCGCCCGGCGACACCTTGGTAATAAGCAGGGTAGAATCGGTAGTGCCGAAATTTGTACCTGCATGGGTGCCATCGCGCACATAGGCATCGTGGATGGGCGTATAACTTAACGCCGGAGGCGCTAACCTGAAATGTGCGGTATAAGTAGCATCATTATCGGTGATGTTAATATTTTGTAAAGCGGCGCCGCCATGTTCCCAGTGGTCGAACAAATAAGTTGTGCCATTTACTGTTTGGGGTGAAATGGCTTCCATCGGCCGCACCATACCACTCAGTGCAGGCGTATTATATGGAGCGGTAAAAGGCACATCATCTAATCGTATTTGTAAACCCGCCGGTACAGTGCGAAGTGAAAGCGTAGACAGGATCGGGAAGATCTCTACATAAGTAGTATCTCTTGCGCCCTGCGCATCGCGCACTACCAGGTACAGCCGGTACCAGATATCGGTTTCAACATGGCCTTCGGCTGAAATAGGAAATGAACCGTTACTGATGCCATCAGCAATCTCAGGCCCCGGGTGAATATGATTGGCATGGTGAAAATCAACCCACCACTCAAAATTGGCAGCCGGCAAATTACCGTTCTCCGCATCGGTGCCTGTACCGCTGAAACTAATGGTGGTGCCGGCTCTGAACGATACGCCATTGACCGGGCTGGTAATGGTGGCTACCGGCGGCGTATTGGGTTGGGTTACCGTTAACGTGGCATTATTACTTGTAACCGAACCGGCATTGTTGGTGACAACCACACTATATGAGCCGGCATGGGATGGTTGTACATTCGTAATTGTGTAGCTGGCTGATGTAGCGCCGGAAATGTTGGCGCCGTTCTTTCGCCACTGGTACGTAGGCGCCGGGTTACCCGTAGCGGTAACGCTGAAATTAGCCGTATTACCCTGCGATATAGTAATACTTTGCGGCTGCGTGGTAATCACCGGCGCCTGCGTGCCGGTATAGATAATTCTATAAAGAGCATTGTTATTCCTGCTTAAATAATACAGGTTGCCATCGGTTCCCTGTTTAACATATACGAGCCCGCTGCCGAGGTTTGTACCAAAATTGCTACGGGTAGGGGAGGTGGCGGCAGGATTGATCTGATCGATCCAGGTGCCGCAGTAGTCGAGAAAGAAATAACGGCCGTTATACGTTGATGGATAATTGCTGATGGCCCCATTGAAGAACGTGCCGCCATTTATGGCGCAGCCCTGGCCTGCAGGCGGTGGATCATTGCGGTTAGTTGCGTACACATAAATGGGATTGGTAAAACCGGTGCAACCGCTAGTGCACATGCCTTCCTTATTGGGCCACCCGAAATTACGTCCGCCGGTAGTGGCGTCATTGATCTCTTCCCAGGTGGCATTGCCCACATCGTTCACAAAGATCTTTCCACTTACAGGGTCTGATGCAATGGTAAAAGGATTTCTCAATCCGTAAGCCCAGATCCTGCTGCGGGCAGCATTGCCGGTAAAGGGGTTACCGGCAGGCACGGTGCCATCTGAATTGATGCGTAATAATTTTCCAAGATAATTATCGAGGTTCTGCGAATTGGAACCAACCTGGTTCTCACCCACGGCAACATATAACTTACCATCATTGCCAAATGCCAGTCCGCCCCCATTATGGTATATACCGTTTAATGTGGGAAGATCGAGGATCGGCGTTTCTGAACCGGCCACATCCCCCGTCATGGTAAAACGGCTCACGCGGTTATGCGGCCCTGAGGTATGCGTATAATACAGGTAAATGAACTGGTTGGTAGTAAAATTGGGATCAATTGCCACCCCGATCAACCCTCTTTCCCCACTGGTATTAACCGAAAGGCTAACGGCGGGTGTAGATAAAAGGCTGCCGTTTTTAACAACCCGAAGTTGGCCGCTTTGCTGGCAAATTAGTACGCGGCCATCGGGTGTGAAAGCCATGGCGGTGGGATTACTTAATGATGCGGTGACCTGAACACGTTGAAAATTGGCTGGCAGGGTTTGTCCCTGTGCTTTGGAGAACAATAATAATAGTAACATGCACAGGGTTGACCATGCCGGCCACGCTTTGAGGATGTTTGTTTTTTTCATATTGATGGTTAAGGTTAATGACGAAAGAAATGCTATCGCTACTGTTGATTTTTAATTATTCCTTCAATAGTTTTCTGGTAATAACTTTATCATTATAAATCAGCTTCAATGTATATACGCCGGAAGGAAGGCGGCCTGCATTGAAATTGGCTTTATGATTTCCCGCCTGAAGCGTACCGTTTACCAGTACAGCTACCTGTTTGCCGGTTATATCGTACACTGAAAGATTGGTATGTGCCGGTTTGGGGAGGGAAAAAATAATGGTGCTGTTATTGCTGAACGGGTTGGGGAAACTGTTTAACCCGCTGACACCAGTGGCGGGTATTGTTATTTCGGTTATTTCCTGCCGTGCACCAGTGGCCGTTGTAATGGTCAATTGTGGCGCATTGCTTCCGGATTCTTTCGAATTCCATAATAACCGGCCCTGTGTTTCCTGTTGGTTTTTCAACACAAATGAAACTTTTGAACGGCCTGCTGCTATTTCGCTCTGAATATAGCTGCCTACATTCCAGTTGTAATACCGGGCCGTAGCATCGGTAACTGTTGCGGTGGCCAGCGCTGAAGAAGCAGAAACCGGTTTGTTGTTCCAGGTAATGGCCGATTCGGTCCAGCCGGTATTGGTAACCGTATACGCTCCAACAACAATATTGGCATCGCGGTTATCCTCTGTACGGCCATTTACTTTTAATGTAGCTCCGGTAACGGTACCTGTTACGGAAGAAAGATCAAAGATGAAATAGCTTTCACGGTTGTTGTTTGCCTGGCCTGCGGGCGCTATTTTGGTAATCAATGATGTTGGGTCCGCTGAACCAAAAGCGGTGCCGGCATTAGTGCCATCGCGTACGTAAGCATCGTGTTGTGCGTTCAGGTTTATTGTTCCGCCCGGGTTGCCGCCGCCTATATCGCTGGGGCAAAGGCTGGCACTGCTTTCTGTAATACAAAAATCGTTGAACCGTACCTGTTCATCGCGCAGCACATCGTGTTTGCCACGGTATACGCCCCATTTACCGCGGTTATAATCTGCCCCCGAGCGCCACATATCGAGGCTGTTGTTGGTATAGGAAAGTAAAAGTGCCCCATCACTTACCCGGGTTAATGTGATCTCGAATGTGCCCGCGCTGCCCTCACTGCTTTTGTATTTTACATAGGCTTCCACCCAATTGCCCTTAAAGGGAGCGAGGTTAACTTCTTTAACGGTGCCAAGGCTGCCGCTGCCTTCGCCTGAACTATGAATGATCTGCATCTTTTGCGGATTGCCGGCACGTGGTGTAATAGTGATCAATGGCGCTCCGGCATCGCCTTCAATTGCTTTTATCTGAAAAATATGGGTGAACCGGCTGGAGGGAATAAAACCGGCGTCCAGTTTAAACTTCCAGCGATAATAAGCAGTTTGTCCCTGTGTGTGCTGCATGTCGGCAGGAGATCCTGACCCGCCTTTTATTTCCATCCGCACCCTGTCTTCATTCGTACAACGGTCATCATCGGCATCGGCATGACTGTGAAATACAAATACATATTTTCCAAGCGTGTTATCGAATGCCTGCGTAACGTGCGGGCCGAACGATGTATGCCTGCAATCGGGATTTTCATTGCCGAACCCTTTTGAACTAATTAGGCTATAGGCAGTGCCCGAACCGGTAGCGCTTAATGTAACCTGTGCGTGTAACGGATGATCTGACAATAGGAAAAGTAAAAGTACAGCGGCTGTAATAAGCCGGTTGTGTAGTAACGGTTTCATGTTGAACAAGGCTTTAAAGTGTAAATAATAGGTATACGCCATCAGATCGGATGAGCATGATCTGTTGGTGCAGGTTGTAAACTGGTAGAGGTAGGGGTATGTTCTGTTCCGGGAATTTGGTTGCAGGTATGTGAACAGGCTAAGAGAACGAATATACCATGACGATATATTCGCGAACGTTTTGATTTTTCATATAGCAGTTGTTTTAAGTGAGAAGAAGGTCTATGAAGTAACTACATTCTTCTATTAACCGCTTCGCTGTGATTAGCCGAATTGTAAACTATTTTAACATCGGTTATTTGATAACGATAGAAAATATGGCCCCGGGCTTGCAGCAAAAAAAAGAACTATTTATATCTCATTGTAACTGACAGGATGTCTGGAAGATGACCGGCCAGCCCTAAATAAAAATTATTGAAAAAATTTATAATTTCTCTTAAGTTGTGGCTTAAATAAATGGGGGAAAGTATGATGAAGAAAATCCTGATAATATTTGCCCACCCGGTGTTGGAAAAATCGCGGGTGCATAAATCGTTGCTGCACTATATATCCCGGCTCGGGCATGTAACTTTCAACGATCTCTACGAAAATTACCCCGATTTCGACATAGATGTAAAAAGGGAACAGCAATTGCTGCTTGCACATGATATCATCATCTGGCAGTTTCCTTTGTATTGGTATAGCGCACCTGCTTTATTAAAGCAGTGGCAGGACCTGGTTCTGGAACATGGATGGGCGTATGGAAAAAATGGAATGGCGTTAAATGGCAAAAAGGTCTTCAATGTAATTACATCGGGCGGCGGTATGCAGGCGTATCAGCCCGACGGGTACCAGCATTGCACCATGAACGATCTGTTGCGGCCTTATGAACGCACCGCCGCATTGTGCAACATGGCATATTGGCCTCCTTTCTGGATCCCCGGAACACATAAGCTCGAACTGGTACAGATAGAAGAATTCGGCGAAAAATACCGGCAACTCCTCATTGAAATAGGAAAGGGTAATTTAACCGATGAAGAAATTCTACCCGTTAATTGTATAAACGAACTTATAGAAATTACGAAAAGTAACACGGCATAAATATGGAGCATTCATTTTTTTCTACCGCATTGGTTTTCCTTGCAGCAGCCGTTTTGTTTGTACCACTGGCAAAAAAGTCGGGGCTTGGCTCTGTATTGGGTTATCTTATTGCCGGCGTTATCATTGGTCCGTTTGTAATGGGGTTTGTTGGCAAAGAAGGACAGGATATAATGCATTTTGCTGAATTCGGCGTGGTGATGATGCTGTTCCTGATAGGGCTTGAACTGGAACCTGAGTTGTTATGGAAACTGCGTAAGTCGATCCTCGGGCTTGGCGGGCTGCAGGTAGTGCTCACTACAATTGTAATTGCCGGTATTGCCATGCTGTTCAATTTTGTTTGGCAGCAGGCGCTGGCGCTGGGAATGGTGCTGGCTTTGTCTTCAACAGCCATTGTGTTGCAAACCCTTTCCGAAAAAGGGCTGATGAAAACATCTGCGGGGCAAAGCGCGTTTTCTGTATTGCTGTTCCAGGACATAGCCGTAATCCCAATGCTCGCGCTTTTTCCTTTATTGGCCACCATTGGTAACGGAAGCGAAAAAACAGCCGATCCGCATGCTGTGAAAACCTGGGTCGATGGTTATCCGGGCTGGCTGCATGCCCTGATCGTGCTGGGGTCAATTGCCGCTATCATTGCGGCGGGTAGAATTGCGGTTCGCCCCCTGCTGCGGATCATTGCCAAAACCAACATGCGGGAAATTTTTACTGCCTCCGCACTATTGATCATCGTTGGAATTGCAGTGCTGATGACCCAGATAGGTTTAAGTCCGGCCCTGGGATCGTTCCTGGCCGGGGTAGTGCTGGCCAACAGCGAATACCGGCATGAACTGGAGAGCGATATAGAACCGTTCAAAGGATTGCTGCTCGGCGTGTTCTTTATTGCAGTTGGCGCTTCCATAGATTTCTATCTTGTTGCCGCACAATACAGCCAGATAATATTGTGGGTATTTATTTTGATCGCGGTTAAAGTGGGCATTCTATTATTACTGGGGAAATTTTTCAGGGTCAGTATCGAGCAGAATTTTATATTTTCCTTTAGCCTTGCACAGGTAGGCGAGTTTGCTTTTGTTTTGTTCTCGTTCTCTTTACAACAGGGCATATTGTCTGCGGAAACAACGAGTTTGATGACCGCTGTAGTGGCCATAAGTATGGCCCTTACGCCGCTGATCATTCTTGTAAATGAAAAACTCATACTGCCAAAAGTGGGAACCGATGAAGTGGAACAGCGGCCCGCTGATGAAATAGATGAAAAGAACCCGGTTATCATTGCTGGTTTCGGCCACTTCGGAAGTACGATCGGGCGTTTTTTGCGCGCGAATAAAATACCTGCTACCTATCTCGATCTTGACTCTGACCGGGTTGACGTATTGAGAAACATGGGTTTTAAAGTTTTTTACGGCGATGCTTCGCGGCATGAATTGTTACAGGCAGCAGGGGCCGATAAAGCGAAGATCATAATCATTGCTATCGATTCGCCCGAGAAGCGGTTGGAAATGATTGAGACGGTAAAGAAACATTTCCCGCACCTGCACATGCTTGTACGGGCTAAAAACCGGTTCGATGCATATGACCTCATGAACGCCGGAATGCTGCATATTTACCGCGAAACACTGGAAACCAGCCTGCGGGTTGGGGTTGATGCCATGTCGTTGCTTGGGTATAGAAAATACACTGCAAAACGGCTGGCAAAGAATTTTATCAAGTACGATGAAGCGAATATGAAGTATTTGTCGGCCATCCGCAACCAGGAAGAGTATGTTGTTGAAGCAAGAAAGTATATTGAAGAAATAGAAGAAACCATTCAGTCAGACCGGCAAAACCTGTTCTTTGGCGGCGACATGTCGTGGGACCCTGAAACGCTGCGCGAAGAAGCAAGGGCAAATAATAGTGGAACGATTGGGTAATTTTCCTTCCATGGAGGAGAGCTTAAGCCCTAATACCAAATCATACCATCCATACGGCCTATGGAACCTCTGCTCTTAGGGTTGTCTTAAGGTATTCTCAGGGTGCATTTAGTGTTTAAACCCTTAGTACACCCCGGGATGGAAGAGGAGGAGAAACAGCATAGCGGTTGAATAAACCGGTAAATGCCCTGTGTGTCATAACGGCGCAAAAACGGTTACCTTCCACCTGGTGTTGGCGCATGATAATTTACAGGTTTGTAAATGGCTGGTGAAGCCGGGCATTTTGCGGTGCGTATTCAGGCACACAACTCATGTTAATTTCTTTATTGCGCACAACATGATGTAAATCAGTTCGTCTTAACATTTAACCCCCTAATTGTAAACATTTGGGTCCCTCGTTTCAGTTCACCCGGTTTTAGTTTTATGGTATCAATAAACGCTTGTATTGTTAATACTATGAAATTACGACGGCTGCTTTTTAGTATCGTGTGCGCATCTTTTTTCAATGTCTTATTGGCAGAAACTCCATTGTACATTACTACGCCAACCGGCGTTCTCATTTTTACCGATAGCCTGGTTACCGGAACTTCCCGGGCAGTTAAACTGGAAGTTATTGCCGATAATATTATCAGGGTCATGGCAGCCCCGGGTAAAGAAATGGCGGCTACCCAAAGCCTGGTTACCACTTACAGCAAAAAGCCGGGCCTTACCTGGAATGTGGTGCCTTCAAAAGGCAGCCTTACCCTAAAAACAAAAAGCCTCGCGGCCACCGTTGATCTCAAAACCGGGGTGGTTTCTTTCTTCGACGCCAAAGGCAAAAGAATACTGGGTGAACAACCACCGGTGGGCAGAAGTTTCGAGCCTGTGGTGTTCGATGGCAAACGTTTGTATGCGCTTACCCAAACATTTCAGTCAACCCCCGATGATGCATGGTATGGTTTGGGGCAGCACCAGGATGGCGTATTTAATTATAAAGACCAGCAGGTAACATTCTTCCAGAACAACACAGAAGTGGCCATTCCATTTTTGATCTCCAGTAAAAACTATGGCATCCTGTGGGATAATTATTCCCTTACGAAGGCAGGGGATGCACGCCCCTTGCACCCGCTTTCTTCTTTTCAATTGTATTCAAAAAATGGCGATCAGGGCTGGTTCACGGCCTCTTATCGTAATGATAAATCAAAACCGGATGACATTGTTTTGGAACGGGCGGAGTCGGAGATCAATATGGAATACCTGGAAGATTCCAGGATGCAGCTTCCGGCCGCATTTACCCCGGCCACCGGTTCGGTAATATGGGAAGGAAGCATTGCAAGCGGCATCACCGGTTTGCACAGGATCCGTTTTGTTTTTGGTGGCAGCATAAAAATATCTGTAAACGGGAAAACCGTATTGGACCGCTGGCGTAAAGCCTGGAACCCGGCGCCGGCATTGCTTCCGCTCAATTTGAAAAGCGGCGAAAAAACAGCCATTCGTATTGAATGGATCCCCGAGGGCGATGAATCCTATTTATCGGTAAAATGGCAGGAACCGCTTACGAAGGCGGAACAGAATGCATTTACTTTCAGTTCAGAAGCCGGTAAACAGGTTGACTATTATTTTATCTCCGGCGCCAATATGGACGATGTGATTGCCGGTTACCGCAACCTTACCGGTAAAGCGCCCATCGTTCCAAAATGGGCATTGGGTTTCTGGCAAAGCCGCGAGCGGTATAAAACACAGGCCGAAATACTTACCACCATCGATGAATTCCGCAAGCGAAAAATACCTATCGATAATATTGTTCTGGACTGGAGTTACTGGCGCGAGGCAGAATGGGGAAGCCAGGATTTTGATGCAAGCCGTTTTCCTTCGCCCGACAGCATGATCGATGTGCTGCATAAAAAATACAACGCAAAGCTCATGATTTCGGTATGGCCGAAGTTTTATGAAGGCATTCCCGCTTATAATGAATTTGACAAGCACGGCTTTTTGTATAAAAGAAATATTGCTGACCGCCAGCGCGACTGGATCGGTAAAGGTTATGTTTCCACCTTCTATGATGCGTTCAATGTAAACGCACGCAAAAAGTTCTGGGACCTTATTCATAAAAAAATATACACCAAAGGCATCGATGCCTGGTGGATGGATGCCAGCGAACCCGATATTTTGTCAAATGTGAGCCCCGAAAAACGAAAACTGCAAATGACGCCGGTTGCATTGGGCAGCGCGGCGGAGTACCTGAATGCATATCCGCTGCAAAATGCAAAAGGCATTTATGAAGGACAGCGTTCAACCGATCCCGATAAACGCGTTTTCTTATTGACGCGTTCTGGTTTTGCCGGTTCTCAACGGTATGCGGCCACTATCTGGAGCGGCGATATCGGCGCTACCTGGCACGATATGAAGGTACAGATCGCTGCGGGTATAAATTTCTCCATGTCGGGCCTTCCTTACTGGACCATGGATATCGGCGGTTTTGTTGTGCCTGAAAAGTTTGAAAAACCAAACGCCGAAAATCTGGAAGAATGGCGCGAGCTAATGACCCGCTGGACGCAGTTTGGCGCCTTTGTTCCTTTGTTCCGTTCACATGGGCAGTTCCCTTACCGCGAAATATTTAATACAGCACCGGAAACACATCCTGCCTATCGAAGTTTTTTGTATTACGATAAGCTGCGTTACCGCCTCATGCCGTATATCTATTCACTGGCCGGAGCGGCATATCATAATGATTATACCATTATGCGCGGCCTGGCGATGGACTTCGGAACAGATACGGCCGTATTGAATATCGGCGATCAGTACATGTTCGGCGGGGCATTACTGATAAACCCCGTGTATGAACACGGACAAACCAGGCGCAAGCTGTACCTGCCCAAGGGCGCCGGCTGGTACGATCTGTATTCAGGCAAGTGGTATGCAGGCAAACAAACAATTACGGCAGAAGCGCCTTATGAGCGCATGCCCGTATATGTAAAAGCAGGTTCAATTATCCCTTTCGGGCCTGAGCTGCAGTACACGGCTGAAAAGCCGGCCGATACCATTACACTGAACGTGTATGCCGGCGCTGATGCATCATTCGATCTGTATGAAGATGAAGGCGTGAATTATAATTATGAAAAAGGCGCTTATTCTGTCATTCCGTTAAAATATAACGAAGCCGCAAAAACGCTCGCCATCGGCGACCGTAAAGGAACGTTTGCGGGAATGCTGCAAAAAAGAACCTTCCGTATCAATTTTATTACGCCGGGAAAAACAATGATGCTCGATTTAGACGCCAGGCCCGGCCGGGAAGTTCTGTATGAAGGAAAGAAACTGAACATAAAACTGTAGTTAAGTTAAACATTTAAATATGAAATCAACCAAAACGATCTGCTTGCGGCTATTGCTGGTATGGGGAACGTTGTTTGTATTCCTTGTTGGCAATACGTATGCACAAACCGAAAAGATCAGCGGTACGGTTTTACATCAACGTACTTCTGAGCCGGTACCGGGCGCAACGGTTACGGTTAAGAAAACCAATCGCGTCGCAGTTACCGATGCTGCCGGAAAGTTTTCAATAAATGCATCGGCCGGCGAAGTGCTGGTGATCACCTCTATTGGCTTCGCACCGCAGGAAACAACTGTTGGCTCAGGCGAGTTGAGAATACTGTTACAGGAAGCCGACAACCAACTGGAGAATGTAATTGTGATCGGTTACGGCACACAAAAGAAAAAACTGGTTACCGGCGCTAACATCCAGGTAAAGGGCGCCGACATTCAAAAGCAAAACACCACCAATGCACTGCAGGCTTTGCAGGGACAGGCGCCGGGTGTGCAGATCACCTCTTACTCGGGCCAGCCAGGCGCCGGTATGAACGTGATCATTCGCGGTAAAGGCACCATTGGCAATTTTGGTCCGCTGTACATTGTTGACGGAATTCAGACGGTAGATATTTCTTACCTGAACCCGGCCGACATTGAATCGATAGATGTACTGAAAGATGCAGCTTCTGCCGCTATTTACGGCTCGCAGGGCGGAAATGGCGTTATCATCGTTACTACAAGAACCGGAAAGAACAATCAAAAACTACAGCTTACGCTCGATGGTTTTTATGGTGTGCAGAATGTAGCCCGCAAAGCGCCATTGCTGAATGGAAAAGAATATGCGATCATAATGAACGAAGCGGCTGTCAATTCCGGTAAATCACCTTTATTCACTAATGACGTTGTGAATAATTTACCGGTAAGCACCAACTGGATGGATAAAATGTTTGATAAGGATGTGCCTTATCAAAACTATGTATTGGGGCTGCAGGGTGGGGGCGCCGGTTCTGCATTTACCGCATCGCTGGGGTATACCAACCAGGGGGGCGTTGTTGGCGGCTCGGGCATCTCAAACTTCGAAAGGTACACTTTCAGAATAAACTCCGAGCACAACCTGTATCAGAACATCGTTAAGATGGGCCAGCACCTCACCTTTAATTATCAAAATACAAGGGGCATTGCGGTTGACGGACAATACAACAATACTTTACGTGCTGCCTTCGGTACCAGCCCGTTCCTGCCCATGTACGATTCAGCGGGAAAATATTTCAGCGCCGATAAATTGGGCTGGTACCCGGGAAGAGCTGATCAGGCATGGAACAATGGAGAATCGAACCCATATGCAACGATGGATTACACTACCCGTAACCGTAATAGCAACCAGGCTTTGTTTGGCGATGTGTATATCCAGGTTGAACCCATAAAAGGATTGAAATTCCGTTCAAGCCTCGGGTTGAACTATGCCAATACCCAAAGCCATGGTTATACCCCGGTTTACCATCTTTCAATTTATGCATTCAATGATACCGCCAAAGTTACCCAGTCAATGGGCAACGGCCGCACCATACAGTTCGATAATATGCTTACGTATGATTTCAAGGTGGCGAATGATCATAGTTTCAGTGTTATGACCGGTACCTCTGCTTTAAAAACAAAAAGCGATAGTATCAGTGGCTACAACTGGGATCTGCGTGTTTCCGATATCAGGTATGCTTATTTAAGTGTTGCCCAAAATGTGAGCAGGGGCCTTCCTTATATGGGTATTACCGGCTTTCCCTATGAGCGTGCGTTGCTTTCCTACTTCGGAAGAATTCAATATAACTTCCGTGAAAAGTATTTGTTGAATGCTACCTTCCGCGCCGATGGCTCATCAAAGTTTGCATCATCAGGCCGTTGGGGGTATTTCCCATCCGTATCGGTGGGCTGGGTTGCCTCATCGGAAGAATTCATGCAGTCTGTTGCATGGCTCGATCATTTAAAGGTTCGCGCAAGCTGGGGCCGCGTGGGTAACCAGGACGTACTCGCTAACCAGTTCGTTTCACCCGTTGTGTTTAACAATGCCGGTTATATTTTTGGCAACCAGGAAGGCGCATCTGTACAGGGCGCTTATACAAGCAGGCTGGGCAATCCCAATATAAAATGGGAAACTTCACAACAAACCAATATAGGTTTCGACGCCGTTGTGATGAAGCGGTTGAATGTGACCCTTGATTATTATGTAAAGGATACGAAAGACTGGCTCATCAACGTGCCCCTGCTGGCAACCGCCGGCGCCGATGCGCCGTTTATCAATGGCGGTGATGTAAGGAACTCCGGTGTTGAACTGGCCCTTAATTACCGTAACAATATCGGCAAGCTCAATTATTCAGTTGGCATTAACGGCGCATATAATAAGAACAGGATAGGCAGCATTCCAACCAGCGACGGTATCATTCATGGTAATACCAATGTGCTATATGCGAACGCAAATGAGTTTTACAGGGCGGCGAACGGCCAGCCTGTGGGTTATTTCTGGGGCCTGAAAACTGATGGCATCTTCCAGAATGAAGCGGAAGTGAATAATTACGTAAGCAAATCGGGCAACAAGATACAGCCTGATGCACAACCGGGCGATGTACGTTATGTTGATCTTGACAACGACGGTACCATCAGCGATAAGGACAGAACGAAGATCGGTGATCCTAACCCCGATCTTACCTTTGGTTTTAATGTATCGTTGGATTATAAAGGGTTCGATTTTCTGGTACAGGCTTCCGGTGTGGCGGGCAATCAGATCGTACAATCATGGCGTAACCACTCCGGTGCACAGGGAAACTATTCAACTGAGATTCTTGGCCGCTGGACCGGTCCCGGTTCTTCCAATAAAATTCCCCGGGTAACGGAAGATAACCGCAACTGGACAAATTTTTCCGATCTGTATATCCATAAAGGCGACTTCCTGCGCATCAGCACTATTACGCTTGGTTATGACCTGGCCAATGTGGTTAAAAAAAGCTATCTGAGCAGGGCAAGGTTATACGCCTCTGTGCTGAATGCTTTCACATTCACCAGGTATAATGGCATGGATCCCGAAGTTGGCTATAATGAAGGCTTTTCTTCGGGCATCGATCTTGGTTATTATCCAAGGCCGAGAGTTGTAATGATTGGTGCAAACATTCGCTTTTAATTTAAACTGCAGTAACAATGAAAAACGTAAAACTATATATACCAATAATTGCGCTGTTATCACTGGCGGCCTGTAAAAAAAGCTTTCTCGATACGGAAGATGTAAAAGTTGCCTCAGATCAGAACTTTTATAAAACACCATCCGATGCCTGGAAAGCGCTGGTGGGCGCCTACGATGGCTTGCAACGGGTATGGGCCGAAGGGGTTGCATTGCCGGTGGCTGCGGAAATAATGTCTGACAACGCATTTGGCGGTACCGGTAATTCAGACGGATTGGGTTACCAGATGATGGATGAGTTTGACAAATTGCGTTCACCGGCCGATGTAAGCATGTTTAGTGGTAACTGGACTGCTTACTACAAAGCTATCTACCGCGCAAACGTGTTGTTGTCGAAGCTCGATCAAATTGAGTGGGCCGGTAGTGAAGACCTGCGCAAAGTGTATGAATCGGAAACAAGGTTCCTGCGGGCCTATTGTTATTTTGATATGGTGCGTTTATTTGGCAATATTCCGTTGATCACAATTCCCACAACGGAAAATGTGCCACAGGCCAACCCCGATGATGTATACAAGCTCATTGCCGAAGATTGTAAGTTCGCAGCTGACAATCTTCCGGCAATAAGTTATACCAGTCAGGATCCCGCTACCCGTGGCCGCGTTACCAAATGGGCGGCAGCATCGCTTATTGGCCGCGTTTATCTTTACTATACCGGTTATTATAATAAATCTGATCTGGCCGGCGTGGTTTCAAAAGCCCAGGCGCTTGCTTACCTCGAAGATGTGATCAGCAACGGCGGTTTTGGCCTTGTTGACAAGTTTGCGAACTTATGGCCTGCAGCTTCCGGCGCCAGCTACGCAGGTGAAGAAAATAAAGAAACAATATTCGCTATCAAATATACTTACACCAGCAATTACGATGGCAATGTCGATGGCAACCACTGGCTGGTAATGTATGGAATTCGTGGTAAGAACTATGCGCCATATGGCCTTGGCTGGGGCGGCGGTACCGTAAATGCAAAATTGTGGAATGCCTACAATGCCAATGATACCAGAAGAAACGCTACAATTATATCCATTGCCGGTGAGGGAATCGACCTGCAAAACAAAAACGACCAGCGTGAGTATACCGGTTATTATCAAAAGAAGTACGTGCCTATGTCTTCAGGCGATACCAGCCTGGCGGTAAAAATGGGTGGCCTCAATTTTATGATCGGCCAGTTCCAGGATTATGTTTCCATCCGGTATGCAGATGTATTGTTGATGGCTGCCGAACTGGGTTCTCCCAATGCCCAAACCTATTTCGACGATGTGCGTAAAAGGGCATGGGGCGCCAACTTCGTTCAAACGACGGTAAACCAGGCGAACATCATGAACGAAAGAAGGCTTGAGTTTGCAGGAGAAGGAATTCGTTACTACGATCTGCTTCGCCAGGGTGTTAGTACCGCTGCCAATGCAATTGGGGAATCGGTTGTACTGCAAAATGGCGGCGCCAACGTTACAAAAAATATTCTTCCTTCAAAGATCAATGAAACAAAAGGCCTGGTGCAAATTCCCAATTCACAGATCACCTTATCGAATAATGTGTTAAAGCAAAATGCCGGCTGGTAATAACATTGACAATATTTAAAAAGCAAACAAATGAAACGCTATAATAAATTAACGATGTTGGTTTTACTGGCGGTACTTACGGTGGTCGCCTGTAAAAAGACAGATTACAGCTTAGCGGGCGCGCCCGATAAATCGGAGATCAACATGGAGGTGAAACAGGACCTGCAGGTTGATGCCGGCGGTAATACTGTTTACCTTATCAATCATACCGAAAAAGTGGAGCCTTTCTGGAATTATGCAACCGGTACCTCTACCCGCCGCATAGATACGATACGCTATGCGTTCAAGGGCGATTATGTGATCAAACGCACCGCCATTACCGGTGGCGGCCTGGTAGAGTTGGACCCCATTACCATTCATGTTACAAAAGATAACCTGAACTATGTAAGCGACCCGTTGTGGATCCTGCTGACCGGAGGGCCCGGAAATGAAAAGACCTGGCTGCTCGATGCCAACGCAAATGGCGATCAGAAATTCTTTACCAGTCCGGCATACTTTACCGGTCAGAACAATGTGGCAAGCACCAAAGCGCCCGATGGCCAAAGCGTTATCTGGCCACAGTGTTCAGATGCGTCTGACCCTATGTGTTGGAAATATGAGCCCAATTACCTGAACGATACCTGGGTGTCGCCAAAACAGGATTATGGTTTTATGACGTTTAGTTTAAAAGGCGGTCCGTTTTTGACCACCGACCATAAAGGAGTAGCTGGCGTGAATACCGAATCGGGAACATATTATTTTGATGTAAATACCCTTACCATCACAACCAGCAATGCAACTGTGTTAGGCATGGCGTTTACACCTGCCGATGCCGGGAATCTGTTAAGTTTAAAGGTGCTTACGTTAACCGAAAACACCATGCAGCTTGCGGTTAAACACAAGTCAAAACCGGAATACCAGGTATTGAACTATATCAGTAAACAATACAGCGACAACTGGGTTCCACCGCCGCCGCCTGCAAAAAAGCCCGACGATGGTTATAACCCAACATTTGCCGCAGGCGAACTGGTGAACATGCTTACCGGTGGTGCCTCTTCACCCGGCCGCTTCTGGGCATTGGATGTAAATGGTAATCCGGTTGACTGGATCGCAAAAGGCAATGGCTGGACGACCAGCAAGGCCTCTTCAGCCACCTGGGGATGGAATACCGATTGGGAAACTGCAGTGAATGGTTCATGGATCCGTTTTGATCTTGTAAATGGCCAGAACTATTCCCGCTACCAGAACGGAACGCTTACCACCGGTACATTCACGGTAGATGAAACAAAGAATGAAGTAACCCTGGTAGGAAATACATTGTTGCAAAACCCTGCCAGTTGGATGAACCCGACAGCAACTACACTCAAAGTAGTGAAAGGCTGGCCAACCGATTATAAAAATAAAGGCGTTTGGTTCGGCACCAGCTATGACGCAGGTAAAGACGAATGGCTGTCATTCCATTATATAATGCCATAAGCAATTGATCACATAAGCAATAAATAAAGCTAACACAGGCATAAAACTTTTCCCCGAATTGTAAACGCGATAACGGGGATAGGTAATAGTTCAAATCAAATCAAAGAGGCGTCTCAAACTTGTAAGCAAGTGCGGGCGCCTCTTTACATATAGCAACAGCCGATTATTCGCCATCATATATAAAATTATCAGGATGGCGCAGGATGCTTTTCCTTTGGTACATTAATACCTTGAGCACCAGTATTTATAATAATCAGTAAACGCTGCTATATGAAAAAGTGTCTGCTTACCCGGGCATCGATGCGCATTTCCCATGCCCGTTATCGAAAATTGTTGCTTTTTTTTCTCTCCATTCTGTTGTGGAGCGCCTCTTTCTCGCAAAACAGCTTAATTGTATCTGGTACTGTTGAAGATAAAACAGGGCCGCTTGAAGGTGTAAATGTGTCGGTTCAGGGATCAACAACCGGAACATTCACCGATAAGAGTGGAAAATTCTCCCTGGCAGTGCCCGATCAAAACGCAACCCTTGTTTTTTCATTTATCGGTTATGTTACGCGCACCATGCAGGTGGGCGGCAATACCAACTTCAATATTACGCTTGAAGCCCAGGATAAATCGTTGAACGAAGTGGTGGTGATCGGTTATGGTACCGCGCGCAAAAAAGACCTTACCGGGGCAACGGCTTCTGTAAGCGGCGCCGAGATCGTAAAGATCCCCGTAACCTCCGCTGCACAGGCTATCACCGGCAAAATTGCCGGCGTAAATGTCGTTACGCAAAGCGGTGCGCCCGGCGCGCCCATCAACATTACCGTACGCGGCGGAACTTCCATTACCCAGGGCAATTCTCCCCTGTATATCGTTGACGGGTTTCAGATGGATGATGCGTTGAGAAATATCGACGCCAACGACATCGAGACCATCGATGTAATGAAAGACGCATCTGCAACCGCAATTTATGGCGCCCGCGGTTCAAACGGTGTAATTCTCATCACCACCAGATCGGGCAAAAGCGGCAAAACGCAGGTCACGTATAACGGTTATGTGAGTTTTGAAAAACTGGCCAACAAACTCGGGTTATTGAACCCGCAGCAATATGCCGGTTACCAGTATGAATTTCAGCTGCTGGCCGGCCGGCCCGATAAATGGGCGAAGAATTTTGGCGGTGATATAAACGATCCGGATTTTTATACCGATGCGGCGGAATATATCCGTAATACATATGGTAATACACCAGGCATCGACTGGCAAAACCTTGTTTTTGGCGGCACCGCGCTGTTGAAAAGCCATAGCATAGCGCTTAGTGGCGGAAATGAAAAAACAAAAATGATGCTCAGCCTGAATCATATCGGGCAGGAAGGTATTCTGGCAAAACATGGTTTTCAAAAGACCAACGTGCGCGCCAATATCAACCACCGCATCTCCGACCGCATCAGGGTTGAGTTCAATTCAAACTTCAATACTATGAAGTTGCAGGGTGGAGGTAACATGTCGGGCCAGCTGAAACTGAGCATACTGCAGCCTGTTACAGGAGGTACCCGGTTCTCCGATGCGCAACTGATAGATACCGATATCAGCGAAGACATGCAGGCCGACGATTCGCAGTATGATATTTACAATCCCATCATTACAAACGACGCCGTTACCAGAACAAAATATACCCGGCAGTTCGTCAACAATGCAGCCATCAATATCGACCTTTTGAAAAATCTCACCTGGCGTACTGCCGGCAGCTACATGTGGCAGCAGGTACGGGAAGATTTCTGGGACGATGGCCGTACAAAAACTTCCCAAACTTATGGCGGTCCGTGGGGTAGCCGCGACAACAGTGAAAAATATTCCTGGCAAATAACCAATACCTTAAACTGGAAAAAGACATTCGGCGGGCACAGCCTGAACGTAATGGCCGGTCAGGAAACCTATTATAGCGAATCAATAAACCTCGATAATACCTATTCAGGATTCGGCCCTAATAATTTTGGTTTGAACAATGTGGCCATGGCCGATACCCTGTATGATAAAGGATCAGGCAAAAGCCGGTTTGGACTGGTATCGGTATTTGGCCGGATCATGTATAGTTACGCCGATCGTTACCTGGTAACCGCCACTATGCGCGGCGATGGGGTTTCGAAATTTGCACCCGGCCGCCAATGGGGTGCATTGCCATCCATTTCAGCCGCATGGCGTATTTCACAGGAGGAGTTCATGCAGGATTTCACTTTCTTCGATCAGTTGAAATTACGCGTGGGATATGGAACAACCGGTAACTGCAATATCGACGACAATATGTATGTTACCGCCTATGGCGGCGGTTATTATGCCATTAACAGGCAGCAGGTGAATACCCTGGTGCCGGGATCCAAACTGGCGAATGAGGAACTGGTATGGGAAAAAACGAACTCGTTCAACGTGGGTATCGATATGGCCATACTCAAAAACCGCGTAAACCTCAGCGCTGATTTTTACAACCAGCAATCGAATAACTTATTGATCGAAGCCAGCATTCCTACTTCAACCGGTTATTCTACCCAGTTTCAGAATATAGGTTCCATTCGCAACCGCGGGGTGGAGTTTGTGCTGAACACAAAAAATATAGTAAGTAAAGATTTTCAGTGGACCACCAATCTGAACATTTCATTCAACAGGTCGCGTGTGCTTCATTTGAATGGCACCGACAGGTTGGCTCCGTCCGATATGTTCATTATTGAAAAAGGCAAGTCGTTAGGACAATTCTACGGCTACCAGTATGACGGCTTATATACCACCGACGATTTTGTGCAGAATGGAAGCACCTACACGTTGAAAGATGGCGTTGCCCGTTTAAAGGGAAGTAATGCTGCCAATGTTAAACCGGGCGATATAAAATATAAGCCGGTGGCCGGCCAGTTCGATACTAAAGGCAACCCGGTTTGGAGTACGGCCGACCGTACCATCATCGGCAGGGGAGAGCCTGATTTTACCGGTGGTATCACCAACACATTTGCATATAAAGGATTTGACCTGAACATTTTCATGAACTTCGTTTCAGGTAACAAAATTTTCAATGCCAACTCCCGTCGTTTTTTAGGGCCCTACCTGCCCAATCAAACCATGCTGGCACCTATGGCCAACCGCTTCACGCTGATTGACCCTGCAACCGGCAAAGAAACAACCGACCTGGCGCGCCTCGCCGAATTGAATCCCAATCAATATGCCGGTGACGCCATGTGGAGTTTGCATTCAGATAACAGCAAGGCCATAAGCGATAATATCAATTATTACCTCGAAGATGGTTCCTTCCTGCGTTTGAATACGATTACCCTCGGTTATTCGTTGCCCCGGCAATTATTGAAAAAGGCCGCGATCAACCAGGCAAGGGTATACGCAACGGTGAACAACATTCACACCTTTACAAGCTACACCGGGTATGATCCTGAAGTGGCCAATACAGATAACCCAACAAAGAAAGGCCTCGATGATTCGGCCTATCCCCGCGCAAAAAGTTTTGTGATCGGTTTGAATGTAACCTTCTAGTCCTCATTAAAAAACGAACAGCAATGAAAAGGATAATATATAATATAACGATATTGACATTTGCGGTGCTGGGCTTTACTTCCTGTAAAAAATGGCTCAATATGCCATCTGAAAGCAAGTTCGACAGCGAAACCACTTTCCAGACCGTTGACAAAGCGGAGATGGCTGTATTGGGCATTTACCCATTTACATTCAACAGGGAATTGTATTATCAGTTTGGCATGGGTACCGATGAGTGTTTCTCAACCGAAGGGGAAACAAATTCGAAGAACCAGTTTTCGAATTATGTGTATTCGCCCGGTATTACACCTACCGATACCTATACCGCCATGTACCGGTCTATTGAATATGCCAATGTTTGTATAAAGAATTTGAGCGCGATGACCGGGGCCGGCGAAGCTGAGCAAAAAAAGATAAACATGTTGCTGGGCGAGTCGTACGCCATGCGCGCAATGAGCTATCTGAACGTGGTGCGCCTCTTTGGCGATCTGCCGTACCCCACCATACCCATTCAGGATGCAGGTACTTTTACTTCATCGCGGGTTAGCCGCGATACCATTTATGA